>JAPLDP010000068.1 GCA_026391695.1 Bacteroidota bacterium | reverse complement strand
TATCAGAAACAAGATGGGTATTTGGGCTTTTTGTATCTTTACTCATGGAAAAGTTTGTTTAAAAGTTTATACACCTCAAAGATAATGATTATCAATGAGATAACAAACTTTTCCATTTTTTTATGAATAATTCAGGTTAGATTAGTTTTTATTATAAAAGGTGATTTTATTTCAGTTGTAGTTTCCTGAGCAAAACCTGTCAGGCTAACGAGTATAAATAAAAGACAGATTTTATTTTTCATCGTTGTTATAAGTTTAGTATATGGTGTCCAACGTTATGTACAATGGCAGATCCCCATTTATTCATCCACTTGGGGTGTTCCCGGTTATTTTCCGGGGGGCTAAGGATGACCAGGTTAACCACAAATATAATAAAAAACCATATAAAATACACCTCGGTTTTGGATTTTATTTCATCTCATTTCAATGATTTGCACGATAAGTAATTAACTGGCTTTGTTTCTTATTGTCAAACCCTTAAAAATATTTCCCGGTGTTTAAAATGCTTGTGTGTCCAAGGCTTTTATCAAGTCATAAAGATTTATTCCAATCAATTCAGGACAAAGTATATACAAGGATTGGTAAGCTCTGTGAATCAGAGGAAAAGAAATTTTAATCTTTTACTAATGAATTAAGATCTATCTCTGTCGGTTATATCAAGTCCTTAAGGGTGGTTTTTTTCAGAATGCTATACGTATTGTCACGTATTTCTTTAAATACCGAGCGTAAATTACACGTGGCTTCATCCTTACAAAATTCACATGGCTGATATGCCTTTTCTGATACACATGCAACCAGTGCAATAGGACCCTCGAAGTGTCTGACAATAGCCCAAAGAGTAACTTCTGCTGGCTCTTTTATCAAATAATATCCTCCCGATTTACCCAGTTTACTCCCAACAATACCCAGTTTTTTTAACTCAACGAGGATCAATTCAAGAAACCTTTGAGGTAAGTGTTCGCTTTTAGCAATATCACTGATTAATATTGCTCCTTTGCCGGATTCTTTTGCTAACCGTACAAGGGCTAAAATCGCATATCGTGTCTTTTTGGATAGCATAATAAAATTTATAATAATGCAGATAACTTCCAGAACAGTACGTTTATCATCCACCTCACTGGGCGGGTCAGCCGGTAATGACCAAGCATATCAGGCACAATTCCGAAGTATTTGCCCCTTTTCCTCCGTTTTAGCCCGGCTTTTGTAAAGTGCTCCGGCCAGTGACTGGCAGTCCGGTCAGGCTCTATCCTTTCCAATTCCTTTTCCCATGTACCATCCTTTTCATATCCATAATCAATCAGGTCATTTGTGATTGACCCATGTATCTGAAGCTGACCGGCAACGCGGGGCAGATGTTCACGCCAGTTGCCTATACCCGATGACGAAATAGGCCTGATCCCACCTAATGCATCCTCCGACTGTTCAGATGGATGAGCCAATTCATGATATTTACTGAAGAGGTCCCTTTTCACCAGAAAGGGCATTTTTTTCATCAGATACTCCTGTACCACGTCAGGTTGTGTGACCAAGTCCTCGTACCGTATGGTTATGAAGCGTGGATGAGGTTGAAGCTTACGCCCATAAGGAGTGTAAGTCTTCCAGTAGGTCAGGGAGGCCCAATATCTATCCTTGTCCATGCTATGCTTGCTGACAATCATATCCCGTGGGTCACGTAACATATAGATGACATATAAGTTGGGCATCACACGCAATAGCGGTTCGATGACCAGCAGATTCTGCGGCATTTTTGTAAGAAAAATATTGGCCAGACGCGGGGGGTATACATAAATACTGTTTTCGTGCGACGTGCATAAGTCAATATCAAAACACGCAATCATCATTTTGGTGATGAGCGTTGTACCTGTTAGCGGTCCACATCCCACAACGTGTATCCGGATCATGTTAAAAGCTTCTTGAATTATTTTTCAATACTCTACCTCCAAAATGCGCCTGACTTTACAGAATAATACAGTTAGTATAAGCAAAAATAAAAAAGAACAGCTAAACGGTTACTCCTTTTTTCAATAAAACAAAAATAAACTTTAAGCTATTGAAATATCCTTGCTGTCAAATAAACATTTGAAGCGTAGAAATAATAATTTTGTGTGCATGAAATATTAAAGATTTTTACTATGAAAACGTTATTATTCGGGATGATTTTCATGATCATGGCTGTTGTATCCTATTCACAGACCGAGAAACCTGTTGATAAAAAAGTAGAGCGGAAAGCCCAGAAAGATAAAGAAAGGGAATGGATGGCAATGGTCACAAAAACGATGATCGAAGACCACAGGTTTGTTCTGGAAGCTGACTATCTTGACAATAAAACCGGTAGTCGTATTTTGGTCAACTCAATGGTAAACTTCATTATTGTTGATTCGACAACGAGTACCATTCAGCTTGGATCAACATCAGGAGCCGGATTCGGTGGTACAGGTATGCTTACTGTTGAAGGTAAAGTCAATAATTACACCTTCAAAAAAACGGAAAAAAAGCATTTCAATGCTTACTACGTCAGTTTTGTGGTCTTTGCTTCTGTCGGATCCTATAACGTAAGCATGTATATCACTGATGACGGCCAGGCTGATGCTACAGTGCAAGGTAATACATCAGGACAGTTTTCCTTTTCAGGGAAAATTTTCCCCTTAAGCATATCCAGGGTTTATAAAGGACAGCCAAGGTATTGATGAAAATTTCATGACCCTTTTGTTTTCACCAGCTACCTGATATTCGGCTTTTACCTACAATCTATTGCGAACTCATCGTTCCATCTACTGTCCCAGGTGTTGATCCCATTGACTCCCTTCAGGTACTTTTTGACGAATGGCTCAATTATCAGGGAAGAATTCCATCCGGGATTCTATTTTTACAGGCTTATCATTGGGAACAGGGAAATTTATAAAGGAAAGTTTACTGTTATCTGAAACAGCACTTTAACAAAGTCCTTCCGGGCTAAATAATTTTTTCTTGAATTCCTTTTCGAAACTTAGTATATTTGTTTGACTCATCAGTTCCATTCAAACAATATCCGGAGGATCAAATCATGAAACGAACGTCCTTTTTTTTATCGCTTCTTGTTTTTACCATTTCTTTTATGATGTGCAACAGTAAAGCCGGCCAGGTACCCAAAGGTGCTGCCGGAGATGAATCTCCTCAAAAGGAGGGTAAAATCTATAAATTTAAACGGTACAGCATGGTTGACCAGCAGGGAACAGGTACGGAGGCTTTCAGCTTCCTGATGCCTGTAGACTGGGTATGTGACGGCGGCATTATTTGGATGCTTGATAATCCGGGTATGCCGGCAACAGCTGCTTTAAAGGTCAGCAATCCCAAAGGCTCCGAGGAATTTGAGGTTTTCCCCAACCAATCCTTCTTTTGGGGTACAAACCAGACCGTTCTTTCCATGTTCCCGATTGGATCAAAGTATTTTGGAATGGAAGTCCGTCCTCAGATGACTGCCGCACAGGCATTACGTCAGGTCGTAATACCACGTTTCCGCGGAAATAAAGTTAATATGACGGTCATCAGCGAACAGGCAGTCCCTGAACTGGGCAATGCCATCAAAGCCACACAGCAATCCCAGGGAGGCATAATTGCGAATGCTGAGGCCGGTAAAATCAGGATTGAATATACCGAGAATGGCAAAACCATGGAAGAGGAGATTTATGCGGTTGTCGAATCCTACAGCTTCCCCATTCAGTCATGGGGACAAATCGTATATAATACCAACTGGACGGTGGATTATATTTTTTCCTATAAAGCTGAAAAAGGCCAGGGTGCCAATGTGGCTAAGATATTTGAAACCATCACCAATTCATTTCATGTGAATCCGAACTGGTACAATAAATATGTTCAGTTCACCGAGTTCCTTATTCAGCAACAGATCAAGCAAATCCACAGCATTGGTGAACTGAGCCGTATGCTGGCACAAACCAGCGATCAGATCAGGGAGGAAAACATGCAGCAGTATTATGAACGTGATGCCATAGGTGACAGGATCTCTGAGAACTTCAGCCAGTATATACGTGGCGTGGATGAATATTATGACCCTGTAGCAGGTAAACCGGTAGAACTGCCATCAGGTTATGACAACGCATGGAGCAATCCGCTCGGCGAATATATTGTTGCAGAAGATCCGAGTTTCAATCCCAACATCGGTTCCAACCTCAATTGGCAACTTCTGGAGAAAAAGACTCATTAAAACTTGTCATTCACGGATGTCATCTCTCTGAAGAGATGCCATCCAGAACGAAAGGATACCATCTTTCCCAAAAATGGCATCCTTTATTATTTTATGAAATAAATCGTATTTTTGCACCACCTATGCCACTTTAGCTCAGCTGGTAGAGCAATTCACTCGTAATGAATAGGTCGAGGGTTCGAATCCCTTGAGTGGCTCGGCGAATCCCGGCTAAAGCCGGGATTCTTCATTTAAGATTAACGATAGCTGATATTTGATTTATGATTTATATTGTAAAAAATCAAAAATCAAATATCGTTAATCATTTATCAGAAATCATCCAGCTTATTTGAGGTTTTCAATTAAATATTCAGCCATTTTCTTATTTAAGTGTACCCTATCTTTCCCACCAACTCCATGCTCATGACCGGGATAAACGAAATAATCCACCTGTACACCGGCATCAATGCAGCTTTTCAGAAATTGCAGGCTATTTTGCCAGACAACAGTGGGGTCTATTGTACCGTGGATGATCAACAACTTGCCTTTCAGATTACCGGCTTTATTCAGAAGTGAGGTTTCCTCATACCCTTTCGGGTTATCCAGAGGGGTGTCCATATACCGTTCGCCATACATCACCTCGTAGTATTTCCAGTCGGTAACAGGCCCACCGCAACAGCCTGCCCTGAAGACATCCGGATATCGCAACATCAAGTTAATGGTCATAAATCCACCATAACTCCAACCCGTTACACCAATACGATCGGAATCCACAAACGAAAGTGTCTTCAGATAAATGATGCCCTGCATCTGGTCGTCAGCTTCCACCACACCCAACTGCCGGAAAGTGGCCTGCTCGAAATCAATTCCACGGTTCGTAGTGCCCCTGTTATCCAGCGTGAACACCACAAATCCCTGCTGCGCCAGGTAATTTAAAAATAATCCGGCAGCGCCGAGCCATGAATCAGTCACAAGCTGTGAATGAGGCCCTCCGTAAACATAAACGATAACAGGGTACTTTTTAGCCGGATCAAAATCAACAGGTTTGATCATCCGGCAATACAGATCATCGCCACCTTTACTTTTTATTGTGAAAATGGTCGTTTCTCCCAACTTATACTCCTTAAGCGGATTAGAATTCTGAAGTAATATCTGCTTGACCTTGCCCTTTTCATCAATAAGCGCATATTCCAGGGAAATCTTGCTGCTCAGGCTGCTGTATGTATCGATGACATATTTGCCATCACTGCTGAGCTGTGCGTTATGTGTGCCTTTAACAGAGGAAAGCCTGGAAGAACGACTGGTGTTAAGATCGACAGAATAGATGTGTTGCTCAACAGGATTTTCCTGATTCGAAATATAAAAGACCTTCTGGCCTTTTGGATCTGTTCCGAGTAACTCGCTCACATCCCATGCACCCTGTGTGACCTGCTTTATCAAGTTACCATCCGTGTCGTAAAGGAAAAGCTGATTGTGACCGTCTCTCTGGCTGAACCACAGGAACTGACCGGGATTACTTTGCAGGAAATAAAGTCCGTGCAAGGGCTCTACATATTCCTTATCACTCTCCTCAAAAAGGGTTTTATCCAAATCACCAGTGACAACATTGTACCTGTTCAGTTTCAAATGATTCTGGTCGCGGTTCAGGACGGCGATATAGATAAATTTTTCATCCGGGCTCCATGTAATGTTGGTCAAATATTGGTCGACAGGTTCACCGGTCTTCAGGAATATCTTTTCATTTGTTTGAGGATTTAAGACGCCAACGGTAACCTGGTGGCTGGTCATCCCGGCCATGGGGTATTTTGTGCTTTTAACCTCAGCAGGTCGGGATTCAATATCAACAAGCGGGTAATCGGTGACCATGGTTTCATCCATCCTGTAAAAGGCCAGATAGTTGCCTTTCGGCGACCAAAATGTGCCCTTATAAATGCCAAATTCATTTCGATGTACTGTCAGGCCATTTACGATGCCCTTATTTTCATCACCTGTAACCCTTATCTCCTCACCGTTTAGAGCTATAAACAGATTATTCTCCCTGGTAAAGGCCACAGCAAAGGTGGTGGGATCAATATCCCTGTTCTCCCCTTTTTCATCATAGTCATTGACTTTTTTGATCTCTTTTGTGATAAGATCAAAAACAAATAGTTTATTCTTAGTAATAAACATGAATTTGTCAGCTTCAATCCATGTCACTGAAGGAAACCGTTTTAATGTATCTCCTCCTGCATTAATGACCAATGGATTGAGAACTTCAAGCTTAAGAAGAGTGTCCCGTTTTTCATCCATGACATTTCCTGATAGAAGACTGTTGGCGGCAATCCATGCAAACAGGTCGCTGTTGGCTCTCCACTGCAGGTTTTGCAGTGTTTTAGGCCTCAAGGCCTCGTTCATGCCACTGGCATCCTCAATGGTGAACAGTTTATCCTGCGCATAAAGAGTTTGTTGAACGAATAGTACAAAAACTAAAATGATAATTCTGGTAAAAGGTTTCATGATAAACTTATTTTGGGGTATTTGGGAATAAAAATAGGAAGATTTATGATTTGGAAATAAAGATTACAGATTTATGGTTACCATGTTTTCTGCAACCAACAACCCCGCCTTTGGCGGGATTTCGCTCAGTTACTCTTCGCTCAACCTGTGTCCCGCAACTTACCTGACACTATCGATAACCTGGCTTATAGCCTCGGCATCATTCATTACATAATAATGCAAATGATTAACACCATTTTTGATGAGGTCTTTCGATTGCCTGATGCCCCATTCGATGCCGATTTCCCTGGCATTATCCGGATTCTTCAGGAGTAGATCCACAAGCTCGTCAGGAAAGTTCACATGAAATTTCCGGGGGATGGTGGTTAGCTGTTTTGTACTGTTTAATATCTTCAAACCGGGAAGGATGGGAACGGTGATACCGGCTTCGCGGCATCTCTTAATGAAATTGAAATAGAGCCTGTTATCGAAAAACATCTGTGTTACCACGTAATCAGCTCCGGCATCGATCTTCTTCTTCAGGTAAAGTATATCGGTCTTGATGTTCGGCGCTTCATAGTGCTTTTCAGGATAACCGGCAACTCCGATGCAGAAATCTATAGAGTGGGAATTTAAAATATCCTCCAGATACTGACCTTCACGTAGATTGCTGATCTGTTCAACCAGGTCGGAGGCATGATCGTTATAATTCTTTTCCTTGTTGATAGGTTTAATAAAGTTGGTCTCATCGCCCCTCAGGGCAAATACATTCCGGATACCCAGGTAATTCAGTTCAATCAGGGCGTCCTCGGTTTCTTCCTTGGTAAAACCCTGACATAACAAGTGTGCAACAGAGTCGATGTTGTAGCGGTATTGAATAACTCCTGAAATACCAATGGTGCCTGGTCTTTTCCTCCTTATCCTCCGTTTGATGGAGCCATCATCCATTTCCTCATAGATTGCTTCGGCAGAATGGCTGGTGACATCAATAAAGGGAGGGTCAAAAGGCTGCAGCTTCTCCACAATATCTGTGATATCCTTAAAACTGCTGCCACGTGCAGGAGGAATGATCTCAAAACTGAAAAGGATCTTACCAGTCTTTTTCAAATGTTCGATTACCTTCATGCTTCAATAATATAAATTTGACGATAACCATTTCTCAGCCTGTTCAATGGTGACATTTTTCCGGCGGGCATAATCTTCAACCTGGTCCCTGCCTATTTTACCAAGGTTAAAATAATGAGCCTGTGTATGCGCAAAATAGAATCCGCTCAACGCTGCTCCAGGGATCATCATAAAGTTCTCTGTAAGCTGTATCCCGGCTATTTTCTCTGTTTCCAGGAGGTCGAATAAAATACGCTTCTCCGAATGTTCCGGACAAGCCGGATAGCCCGGCGCCGGTCTGATACCTTTATATTCTTCTTTAAGCATGCCATTCAGGCTGAGGTCTTCATCCCTGGCATAACCCCATATATCTTTTCGCACCATCTCATGCATACGTTCAGCAAAAGCTTCGGCCAGCCTGTCGGCAAGGATTTTAAGCATGATGCTCCGGTAATCATTATTCTGGCCTTCGTAATATTTCACCCATTTTTCAATCCCGATGCCAGCAGTCACTCCAAAACCGCCAATATAATCGGTCAAACCTGATTCTTTAGGTGCAATGAAATCGGCAAGGCAGAGATTAGCCGATGCATTCTCTTTAAACTGCTGGTTGCGTAAAAAATGGAAAACTGTGAGAATTTCAGAACGATCCTCATCCTTATAAACTTCGATATCATCACCTGTGGAATTAGCCGGATAAAAGCCAATGACCCCATTCGCAATGACCATCTTTTTACTGATCATTTCTCTCAGAACCTCCTGTGCATCATCATATAGTTTCCGCGCTTCCTCACCTTTTACCGGATCATTAAAAATGGAAGGGTATTTCCCTGTCAGTTTCCAGGTATGAAAAAAGAAGGTCCAGTCAATATACCGGCTGAGTTCTTCAAGTGAAAAATTCCGGAATGCCCTGACACCTGTAAATGATGGTTTAACAACAGATGCTTTTCCCCATGTGATCCTGATTTTATTAGCCCTTGCCTGTTGCAGGGTGACATATTTCTCATCCGCTTTGCCGGCTTCGTATCGTATTCTAAGGGCATGATAACGTTCCCTGTAAGTGTTGGCGAAAACAGAATGCTGTTGCTTCGACATCAGTCCATACAAAACTCCGACGCTTTTTGAGGCATCGCGTACATGGATGACAGGACCGGAATAATTTGGTGCAATCTTCACTGCAGCGTGCAGCTCCGATGTTGTTGCACCTCCGATCAGAAGAGGGACAGTAAAACCAAGTCTTTCCATCTCCTTTGCCACGTGCACCATCTCATCGAGGGAAGGCGTTATAAGCCCGCTTAGTCCAATGATGTCTGCATCCTCATCTACAGCGGACTGAAGTATCTTTTCACACGGCACCATCACACCCAGGTCAATGATCTCATAATTATTACACCCCAATACCACGCCCACAATATTTTTACCGATGTCATGCACATCACCTTTCACCGTTGCCAGCACGATCTTGCCTGCTGATGATTGTCTCTCGCCGGCGATTTTTTCAGCTTCAATATATGGGGCGAGAACAGCGACCGCCTTTTTCATCACCCTGGCGCTTTTAACCACCTGCGGCAGGAACATCTTACCAGAGCCAAACAGGTCACCGACAGTATTCATGCCGTCCATCAGCGGGCCTTCTATGACATCAAGAGCCCTGGGATAATGCATGCGCGCCTCTTCAACGTCAGCTTCAATATGATCAACAATACCCTTTATCAGAGCATATTTCAGCCGTTCCTCTACTGTATCCTGTCGCCACTTATCCACTTTATCCGTTCCGATATGCTTCCCACGGATTTTTTCAGCAAAAAGAATCAGCCTTTCTGTAGCGTCTTTACGGCGGTTGAGAATCACATCCTCCATAAGTGTCAAAAGATCGGGAGAAATATCATCATAAACCGGCAGGTTGCCTGCATTGACGATGCCCATATCCAGTCCGGCCTGGATAGCATGGTAAAGAAATACAGCATGCATGGTCTCACGCACAGTATCGTTGCCACGGAAGGAAAATGACAGGTTACTGACACCGCCGCTTACCTTGGCATAGGGAAGGTTTTCTTTGATCCAGCGGACAGCTTTGATGAAATCGACAGCATAGTTATTATGTTCTTCCATGCCAGTGGCAATGGTCAAGATATTGGGATCGAAGATAATATCCTGGGGAGGAAATTTGACATCTTTGACAAGAATGTCGTACGCTCTTTTACAGATGTCGATTTTTTGCTGATAGGAAGTGGCCTGCCCCTGTTCATCAAAAGCCATTATGATAGCAGCAGCGCCATAATTCCTGATTTTTTCCGCTCTGTCTTTAAAGACCGTTTCACCGTCCTTCAGGCTGAGCGAGTTGACAATTCCTTTACCCTGCAGGCATTTCAGCCCAGCTTCAAGAACCGACCATTTGGAGGAGTCAATCATAACAGGAACCTTTGCTATATCGGGTTCAGAGGCCAGCATATTCAGAAATTTGATCATTTCGTGTTCTGTATTCAGCATGGCATCGTCAAGGTTCACATCCAGAATTTGTGCCCCGCTTTCTACCTGCTGACGGGCAACAGATAATGCCTCTTCATAGTTCTTTTCCTGTATCAGCCGGGCAAACTTACGCGATCCACTCACATTTGTCCGCTCTCCTATGTTGATAAAATTGCTGCCCTTATAGATCAGCAGTGGCTCCAGCCCGCTGAGATGAAGAGCTTTTGCTACAGAAGGTATCTCCCTGGGCTTATATTCTCCGGCTATGCGTGAAAGTTCCCGAATGTGATCAGGGGTAGTTCCACAACAGCCACCAATGATATTGACGAAACGGTTCTGTGCAAAATCCCTTAAATAACCGGACATCTGCTCTGGAGTTTCATCATATTCCCCGAATTGATTCGGTAATCCGGCATTAGGATATGCGCTGACAGGAAAGGGAGCTATCTGTGATAAAACCTCAAGGTAAGGCCGCATTTCTTTGGCCCCAAGAGAACAGTTCAATCCAATGGATAATAATTCGATGTGCGACATGGAGTACAGGAATGCCTCCACTGTCTGACCTGACAGTGTCCTGCCGCTTGCATCAGTGATGGTGCCTGAGATCATCACCGGCACATGTACACTTTTTTCCCTGGCTACTTCATTAATGGCAAACAATGCCGCTTTGGCATTCAATGTATCAAAAATGGTTTCCACAAGAAGCATATCCACACCCTCATCCAATAGACCTCTGACCTGTTCGGCATAACTTATGACAAAATCATCAAAAGTGACAGCCCGGTAGCCTGGATTGTTTACGTCGGGAGACATCGATGCCGTTTTGCTGGTTGGTCCGATGGAGCCTGCCACAAAACGCGGCTTTAATGGATCTTTAAGTGTGAATTCATGAGCAGTTTCTATTGCCAGCCGGGCTGCAGCTACGTTCATCTCATAAACATGTGGTTCCATCCCGTATTCGGCCATGGATATCCGTGTCGCATTGAACGTATTCGTTTCGATAATATCTGCTCCTGCTTCAAGGTACTGTCGGTGAATTTCCCTTATAATTTCCGGTTCAGTGAGACTAAGGAGATCATTGCATCCCTTGAGTGCTTTGTGATGACCTGCAAACCGCACACCACGGAAATCCTCCTCAGTCAAGCGATACCGTTGTATCATCGTTCCCATGGCACCATCAAGAACCAGGATGCGGTGGGTTAATTCACTATATATACTCCTATTGATCATTTATTGCGGTCTGGAAACAGTCAGCAGTCGGCAGTCTGCAAGTGCCATTCTCACCGTTCCTTACTTATATCCGGTAAATTTTTTCTTTTCTCCGTATATTATTACCTTTGCAGCGGCAAAGATATGTAATTTAAACTTATTATAAATAAACCGGGGCTATGGAACACGTAATGGAAGGAAAGAAATTAAATTATCGAGTGAAAGATATCACCCTGGCTGACTGGGGCAGGAAAGAAATGGAGATGGCCGAGAAGGAAATGCCGGGTCTGATGACCTTACGAAATCGTTATTCACAGGAAAAACCGCTGAAAAGTGCCAGAATATCAGGTTCGTTACACATGACCATTGAGACGGCAGTACTAATTGAAACCCTTGCTGAACTTGGTGCCGAAGTCAGATGGGCCAGCTGTAACATTTTCTCCACACAGGATCATGCCGCCGCAGCCGTTGCAGTCAAAGGTATCCCGGTATTTGCCTGGAAAGGTGAAAGCCTTGAAGATTACTGGTGGTGTACAGCCCAGGCTTTGTCTTTCCCCGGAGGAAAAGGTCCTACCCTTATTGTTGATGACGGTGGTGATGCTACCCTCTTGGTGCATCGCGGTTATGCTGCTGAGGAAAATCCTGAGCTGCTGAAAAAAGATCCTGAAAATGCAGAAGAAACAGCCATTATTAAACAGTTGCAGGAGATATATATTGAAAATCCTCTCAGATGGCACAGAGCCGTTAAAGAATTAGCAGGGATATCTGAGGAAACAACCACCGGTGTTCACCGCCTTTACCAAATGATGGAAAATGGTACTCTTCTGGCACCTGCCATCAATGTCAATGATTCGGTGACAAAGTCAAAGTTTGATAACCTTTACGGATGTCGCGAATCGCTTGCCGATGGCATTAAAAGAGCTACTGATGTGATGATAGCAGGGAAAGTGGTTGTGGTATGCGGTTATGGTGATGTTGGCAAAGGCTCGGCTAAATCGATGAGATCCTATGGCGCCCGGGTGATGATAACCGAGATCGATCCAATCTGCGCACTGCAGGCTGCCATGGAAGGATTTGAAGTCACTACAGTTGAGGAAACCTTAAAGGTAGGAAATATCTTTGTGACCGCTACAGGAAATCGTGATGTCATCACCCTTAGTCACATGCTCAGAATGAAAGATCAATCGATCGTTTGCAACATCGGTCATTTTGACAATGAGATCCAGGTTTCTGAACTGAATAGTTATCCCGGTATAAAGATCATAAACATCAAACCTCAGGTCGACAAATACCTGTTTCCTGATGGCCACGCCATATACTTACTGGCTGAAGGTAGGCTTGTGAACCTGGGCTGCGCTCAGGGACATCCTTCCTTTGTCATGAGTAATTCGTTCTCAAACCAGGTCCTCGCACAGATTGAGCTATGGAAGAATAAATATGCTATTGGCGTTTACCGGTTACCCAAACATCTCGATGAAGAAGTTGCCCGTTTACATCTTGACCAACTGGGGATTAAACTCACAAAACTTACTAAAGAACAGGCTGATTACATTGGTGTACCTCAGGAGGGACCCTATAAGCCGGAACATTACAGGTACTGATTGGCAAATGATGATCCCCGATACTGACTTTTCTCAGGATTGTATTTTACTTCTTAAGTGATTGACTACTGCTGACTGTCTACTGCTGACTGCCGACTGCCGACTATTTACTTTAATTAAAAATGTGCAGCACCTCACCGTCATATTCAGTATTGTATTCTTTCAGCGAATAGGTTGCTGGTCCGTTAAAGGGTGTTCCATCGGTGATCAGGAATTGTGAATTGCAGCATGTGTCAAGGATTGTGAGCCCGGATGGTTCGACAATAAGCCTGGAGCAGGTATAAACAGGCGAGGATGTGCAACAGCCGTCCGGATCATAAGTACAAGTTCGTTCATAAGCTTTAAAACTCTCATGAAATAACCTGTAAACTATAATACCGCGACTGGGAGTATTTGCTGTAACATATACCCATCCTCCATCCTCAATATAATCCATGCTATTGGGACGCAGATAGATATTCACATACGCTGTAGGGATATCAGGTCCGCTATTCTTATGACAAAAAGGCATCACAAGTAATATCAGAACAATGGATAACAGCACGCCTCCCGTAATTATCCTTTGCGAAATAATGAAAATGGATTTTAACATGTATTTATTTGTCAACTGCAAAAGTAATATATTGAAATGATATTATTCATTTGTCAGGTCCTCCAATCGAAAACAGTTTTTTTCCTGCAATTTTTACCTGGTTTGCAGCGCATTCAGTTACGTATCGTAATTTAGCTGTGAATAAATTTATGTTAAGATTCCCGTAAACTTCAGCTATGATACGGTGGTGGATAATTAAAATCGCTTTATCAGTTACTCTGATTGGGATTTTTTTGCTCACTGTCCCTGCCGGTTTAGCACAGATCCAGGATCTTGAAAATATTAAATTCGAAAGAATAACATCTGAAAACATTAAAATTGAAAAGGGACTTTCCCAAAATTCCATTCAGTGTATACTCCAGGATAAAACAGGATACATGTGGTTTGGCACATGGGACGGTTTAAATAAATATGACGGCTACAGGTTCATTATTTTCGACAAGGAAAATAAAATCAGCGGACAGACAGTTAATTGTATGATCGAGGATAGTGAAGGCTATCTATGGATTGGCACCGATGAAGGTTTAGACAAATACGATAGAACCATTAATGATTTCACTGAATTCAAACATAATCCATCCGACCCAGGGAGCCTTGTTAATGATTTCATCACAGCTATCATCGAAGACAGCACAGGCTGCCTTTGGATTGGTACTCAGAGTGGATTAAGTAAATTCGACAAGAAGACCGGACTGTTTGAATCCTATTTGAATAAACCGATAGATAACACGCCACTTAAAAGTAATTATATCAACAGCCTATGCTTTGACCGTCAGGGGTTTCTTTGGATTGCCACTCGCATTGGCCTTATCCGGCTTGATACACAAACCTTGATAGTGACCCGCCTCTATAATAAACAGGATGATAATCACAGTTTACCGGATAATTTTGTAAAATCTATCTTATGCGATCATAATGGAAACCTATGGACTGGCACCAACAGAGGGTTAGGAAAGCTTAATCTGACCGACTTTTCCTTTGATAACTATTTTCAGCCGGCAGAAATCGCGGAAAACCAAAATGTTTTTGTTATTAACACCCTCTATGAAGACAGTCAGCACTTCTTATGGTTAGGAACAGATGGTAAGGGATTGAAAATTTTTAATCCTTCAACTGGCGAATCCGTTCAATATGACCGCCAGGGTTATGATGTGAACAGTTTGAGCGATAATCGAGTTTTATGCATTTATGAAGACCGCGTTGGAACTATATGGATCGGTACATTTATTGGCATTAATAAATTCAACAGGCATGCCAGTAAGTTTTCGGTGTACCGGAATATTTCCAATGATGATAACTCCCTGAACAGCAATTATATCATGTCGCTTTATGAGGATAAAAACCAGAAAGTCTGGATTGCTACAAACAACGGTATTAATATACTGGATCGTAAGACCGGTCTGTTCAGGCATATTATGCACATCCCCGGCGATATCAAAAGCCTTGTCAGTGATAATCTCCGGGTAATCACCGGGGATAAATCGGGTTTGCTCTGGATAGGCACTCAAAATGATGGTCTTGAATGTTATGATCCGCTGAAAAGCAAATTTACCCACTACCAACATAATCTCAAGGATAAACATAGTCTTAGCAGTAATAATGTGCTGTCGATCTATGAAGACAGCTTTGGTTTGCTCTGGATAGGCACAGGACATGGTGGTTTGAACTTGTTCGACCGGGCAACAAACAAATTCATTTCCTTTAAAAATAATCCAGAAGATCCCACAAGCCTTAGCAGTAACCTGATATGGACTATTTATGAAGACAGGGAAAAGAACTTATGGTTAGGAACTGGCGACGGGCTTAACCTGTATAAAAGGGACACTCATGAATTCGTTTCTTTCCGTTATGAACAGGGTCATCCTAACGGACCAAATGCCAGGGAGGTTTTCTGCATGTGCCAGGATTCAGGGGGAATTTTCTGGGTAGGGACCAAAGGCGGGGGATTAAACCGTTTTGATAAAGAATCGGGTAAATTTTCATACTTTACCGAAAAAGATGGTTTGCCCAATAATGTCATATATAGCATCATGGAGGATGAAAATGGCTTCTTATGGCTGACCACCAATTGGGGATTATCCAAATTCGATCCTCGCAAAGAAACCTTTATCAATTATGACATTCAGGATGGACTCCAAAGTAATGAGTTTAATCTGGGTGCCTACTATAAGAATGACCAGGGTGAAATGTATGTGGGAGGAATGAACGGTTTTAATCTCTTTCAACCCTCAAAAATAAAAACAAACCCTTTGAAACCTAAAACCGTTATCACATCTTTCAAGGTTTTCAACCGCGAAATTGAAGGTGAATTCAATGATGGACAAAGGATCAGGCTTTCAGCCAACAACAACTTTTTCACCATCGAATTTTCAGCCCTGGATTTTACTAATCCTGCTAAAAACAAATACCAGTTCATCCTTGAAAATTACGATAAGATGTGGACTAGTGTTACCTCGGATAAACGATTTGCCGATTACACAAATGTCAGGCCCGGGATCTATTACTTCCGGGTCATGGGATCAAATAATGATGGGATTTGGGATGATAGAGGTGTTACTCTGACCATCATCATCAAACCACACTGGTATCATACATGGTTTTTCCTAATCCCGGTTTTATTAGTTGCCATATTCACCCTCTGGTATCTGATCAACAGGCGAATCAGAATCATACGCAATCGTCATGAAGTTGAGAAAAAAGTTCTGGCTATCGAAAAACAATTATATGATACAGAATTACAGGCCTTGCGCCTGCAAATGAACCCTCATTTCATTTTCAACACATTAAATTCAATACAGAGCTTCATTCTCACAAAAAATACTGATATGGCTGTGAATTATCTTGGAAAATTCTCACAGCTGATGAGGCTGATCCTCACCCATTCCACAGAAGCTACCATTTCTATAGAAGAAGAACTTAAGGCCTTACGATATTATCTGGATATCGAGATGTTACGATTTGAGCATAAATTCACCTATACAATTCATGTCGATCCTGCAATAGATGAAGAATTCACAGAGGTTCCACCGATGATTGTTCAGCCTTATGTTGAGAACGCTATCATTCATGGCCTTATGCATAAGAAAGGTGACCGACATATAAAGATTGCACTGAAATTAGAGGATAACTCGATCCTATGGATCATTGAGGATAATGGAATAGGAAGGGAGAGAGCGATGCAGATCCAGAAGGAATCAGGTTTGCAGCGCAAATCAAGAGGCATGCTGATCACCATGGAACGTCTTGAGGTTCTTCACAGGAAAAATAATGAGAACTTCTCGATTGAAGTCATCGATCTGAAGGATGAGAATGATCATCCGACCGGCACCAGAGTCGAATTACGCATGGCTTATAGAGAAAGTTAATTGATCATTGTCTGGCCAGGTCTTCAAAACATTGCTATGCTTTATTAAAAAATATTTACTTTTACACGATAAGACACATCTTCATGTTAAAAGCAATTATTATCGAGGACGAAAAGACATCACGTGATACGCTGAAAGCCCTGTTATCACGATATTGCCATCAAGTCGAGGTCATTTCGGAGGCTGATGGCGTACAAACCGGCCTGGAAGCTATATATATGGAGCATCCTGACATCGTTTTCCTGGATATACAGATGCCCGACGGCAGTGGATTTAAATTGCTGGAAGGACTTAAAAAGATTGATTTTGAGATCATCTTTGTGACCGCTTTTGATCAGTATGCCATTCAGGCTATAAAATACAGTGCACTTGATTACCTGTTGAAACCGGTTATCCCTGAAGAACTCATTAATTCGGTTGAGAAGGCTGAGAAAAAGAAAATAACAGCCCAGATCAATAAAAACATACAGGTACTGCTTGAAAACATCCGGGCTCCGGGTGAAAAACCACACAAGATTGTTTTGTCAACAGCCGACAAGATTCATGTTGTGGAAGTTGATCATATACTCCGTTGCGAATCGGATAATTATTATACACGCTTTTATTTCACCGACGGCAAGTCACTCCTGATATCCAAAACGCTTAAAGAAAATGAGGAACTGCTGCGTGATCACAATTTTATCCGTACTCATAAATCTCACCTCGTCAATACAAAATATATTTCCACTTATTTTAAACATGACGGAGGTTATATACAAATGTCGGATGGTGCTAAAATACCTGTATCGCGAAGAAAAAGGGAACAAATCATGAAAGTCATCAGTCATCTATAAGCTGTTCAAGATATTCCGATAGTAGCCGGTAACTGACCTGCTCCAACCGAAAACTTGTTAATCCTTTTATTTATTTTGCATTTATCATATCTTTACCCGCTATTTGAACGGATCTAAACAAACCTAAACATGAAGTGTTCAAGTCCTCACCAGCTGAATATAGCAGGTGAAACGAATATATTTTTCAGACAATTTGGTGGTTTTTTGAAACTCGTGACTAAAATATTTTGGTTGAAAAATATTTTTATTATTAACTTTACCGGCTCTCAATGGTTCCAAAATTTTTGCATAAAAAATAATACCAACTGATATGATGAGAAATTTACTCTTTACTTTTTGCTTTTTATTAGGTGCGAGCCTGTTAGCCTTTTCACAATCAGGGACACTAAAGGGAAAGGTTATCAACAGAGACACTAAAGAACCTATTCCTTTTTGCAATATTATTATTGAAGTTGCAGGCGCACAGAAGGGGGGTGCAACATCCGACTTTGAAGGGAATTACACGATTAAGCCCATTATCCCCGGCACTTATGATGTCAAAGCCACCTATGTCGGATTTAGACCCATGAAGATCACTGGTGTCAATGTCAGGGCTGATAAAATCACATTCAATGACATTGAGATGGAAGTAACTGCGACTACCCTTGAGACATTTGAAGTTGTCGATTACAAAGTCCCTCTTATCAACAAGGACCAGACTTCATCAGGGGCCACGGTGACGTCCGAAGAAATTGCCAAAATGCCCAACCGTTCTGCAGCCGCTGTTGCTACCACGGTGGGTGGTGTCTTCTCCAGAGACGGAGAAGTCGGAAGTATCCGTGGTCAGCGTTCCGATAATACTGTCACCTATATTGACGGTATCCGTGTAACTGGTTCATCTGCACTCCCCGAATCTGCTATCGACCAGGTATCGGTTGTCCTTGGCGGTATCTCGGCACAATATGGTGATGCTACAGGAGGTATTATCAATGTTACAACCAAGGGACCCTCCAGAATTTTCGGCATGGGCATCGAGGCGCAGACTTCACAATACCTCGACTATTATGGATCTAACCGTGTCGGATTGAATCTTAACGGACCTCTCATTAAAAGTAAAGACCCAAAAAATCCCGTTTCCCTTCTGGGTTATTTTATCGCCGGTGACGTCATATATAATAAGGACGGCGCTCCATCAACCGAAGGCCTTTATAAGGTTAACGATGACAAACAGGCCCAGCTTGAAACCAGGCCTCTCCGCCCTACAGGTTTAGGTTATGGAACATATTATGAATCACTCTTTCTTACTAAATCTGATTTAACACATATTAATACAACCCTCAATTCCTCCAATCTCGGCGCCAATGTAACTGCAAAACTGGACGTCAGGACAGGACCAAATATCAACCTGTCATTCGGAGGCACATTGAGCTATAACAGCGGCCATGGCTTCAATTATTATCATTCCCTCACCAATTACGACAGAAATGGGTCATACCAAAATATGACCTGGAGGGTCTTTGGAAAATTCACACAACGCTTCCCAACCGAAAGCGACAGTAAATCCAAAATCAAGAATGTCTTTTATACTATTCAGGCCGACTACTCTAAAGTCACTGGAAAAAGCGAAGATGCCGACCATCTGGAGAATTTCTTTAATTACGGTTACATAGGGAAATTTACAACATACAAAATCAAGTCCTATACACCTACCCTTGAATACGACTCTGTCGCGGGTCTTTACGCCCACCTGATGAATAATTTCCAGGATACCCTGTTTGCTTTTGAAAGGTCGGAAATCAACTCTATTCTGGCAAATTATACTACACAGTATTATGAAATGCATCAGAATATCTATAACCAGGAAGCAGTGGTCACCGGTGAGGGTGGCCTGATCAATGGCCGCGGACCCGATAACATTTATGGACTTTATGCAAATGTCGGTACCCTCCAGACAGGATTCGGAAAAAATGAATCAGCACAGATAGGTATTGATGTGTTAGGATCGGCCGACATCGGCAACCATGCCCTTCAATTCGGCATTCAATATCAGCAAAGAAGCTACAGTGGCTGGAATATCGGCCCTACAGGCTTATGGACAGTGATGCGCGGTTTCACCAACTGGCACATCAGGGAGCTTGACCTCGCTAATCCTATGCCCGTTTACCTTGAGGGAGTGTTCCAGGATACTATAAATTATTACCGCAGATATGACCCACAAACCCAATACTACTTCGATAAAAGCATCCGGGCTAAAATGGGATTGGCTGTCGACGGCACTGATTGGATTGACGTTGATTCTTATGATCCGAATACCAATTCAATTTATTACTATGATAAAGAAGGAAACCACCGGTTGGCATATATTGATGGTGGCCTGAATATCAACATGTTCAGCCCGGATGAACTACTTAATGACGGCGATCAGATTGTCGCCTATTATGGTTACGATGCTTATGGTAATAAACTGACTACCCGTCCCAGTTTTGAAGATTTCTTTACTAAAAAAGACGCCAATGGGAATTATTCCAGGGATATCGGTGCCTATGAACCGATTTATATGGCTGGATATCTGCAGGATGTCTTTGCATTCAAGGATCTGATTTTCAATGTTGGCGTCCGTGTTGACCGTTTCGATGCCAACCAGAAAGTGTTAAAGGATCCTTATCTGCTTTATGAAGCCAAAACGGTGAAAGAAGTCAATGACTTGGGATTACACCCGTCAAATATGGGTTCCGACTATATCGTATATGTCGACAATGTGAATAACCCGACGACTATAACGGGATACAGAAATGGTAATGTGTGGTATAATGCCCAGGGAGCTGTTGTTGTTGACCCTGAGGAATCCCTTGACGTCGGCAACGGCATATCGCCTTACCTTGTAAATCCCGACAATCAGGTTGTCAGCGGAGGGGCATTTGCCGACTATGATCCGTCAATCAATGTGATGCCCAGAATTGCTTTCTCTTTCCCTATTTCAGATGAGGCATTGTTCTATGCTCACTATGATATTTTAACACAGCGGCCAACCAGTAACTTTTTTTCCACTCCCACCGACTATTATTTCTGGCCCGTGCGGAGTAATCCAACCATTAATAATCCTAATCTCAAGCCTGAAAAAACCATTGATTATGAACTTGGATTCCAGCAGAAGCTGAGTGCCTCTTCATCCATTAACCTCTCGGCATTTTACCGTGAAGTCAGAGACCAGATACAGAGTTATCGATTCACAGGCGCTTACCCGAAGACTTATTATTCCTGGAATAATCTTGACTTCGGTACAATCAAGGGATTGACGGTAACGTATGATCTCAGACGCACAGCCAATGCCAGGTTGAGGGCCAGCTATACCTTGCAGTTTGCAGATGGCACCGGTTCCGACCCAAATACAGCTGCCGCTTTTATCCGTTCCGGACAGCCAAATCTCAGAACTCTCAATCCATTAGATATTGACCAGAGACACAGGATTAATATTTCTCTCGACTACCGCTGGGGTGAAGGGAACGAATATAACGGGCCTGTGACATCCAAAACTTCAAAAAAGACCGGTAAAACCAAGAATATTTACTGGCTCCAGAATACAGGAATTAATGTTACTATGTTTGGCGGATCCGGCACACCCTATACCAGATCAGCTACTATTTATCCGTCATTGATCAGTACTGCCGGCAGAGCCATCAAAGGCTCTATCAATGGCTCACGTCTTCCCTGGCAATTCAGGATTGATATGAGAATCGACAGAGACTTTGGCTTTGCAATGGGTAAAGGTGACAACGCTAAAAATGCCTACCTGAATGTCTTCTTCCAGATTCTGAATGTCCTGAATTCGAAGAATGTAATGGGTGTATACGCTGCTACTGGAAATCCTGATGATGATGGCTATCTCTCTGCAGCTGAATGGCAAACACAGATCAACCAGCAATTGAATGCTGAATCATACCGGGATATGTACTCCATGGCTGTAGCAAATCCTTATAATTATAGTTCACCCCGCCAGATACGGTTTGGCATTAGCTTCAACTTTTAATCGATAATAACACGAAAATCATAAAATATATAGATATGAAAAGCATACTCCGTTATCTTCTGATATGTTTGGCCGGTATCCTCATTTACGGTACTTGTTATGCTGATAAAGTGCCTGTCCCATCAGGCCAAAAACGTACAGCACAACTGAAGTCTACAGCTTCGGGATGTTTACCTGGGGCCGGTTTTAAATATATGGACATTAATAATATCAGAACACGTATTAATACCGGTGGCGACATGTGGTGGAATTTTGAAGTGGCTGATTATGAGATACCCAAAGGATCCGGTAAAATGTCCATGTTCTCGGCTTCACTCTGGCTGGGTGGTATCGACGTTAACGACCAGTTGAAACTGGCTGCTCTCCGGTATCGCCAGGGACCTAACTTCGGTGGAGGTAACGATTATTGGCCCGGACCACTTACAGTGGATGGTACAGCAGCTATTACAGCCGACGAATGCTCCAAATGGGATAAATTATTCCCAATGACACGCAAAATGATAGATGAATACCTTGCCTGGTGGGATAATAAAAAAGACTATCCAAATTATACAATCCCTCCCGAAATCAAGGATTGGCCTGCACATGGTGATGTATCCAGAAACCAGAGCTACTATCTTGCTCCCTTTTTCGACCGTGATCAGAATGGAGAATATGATCCTAACCAGGGAGACTACCCATATTATGACGTTACCAACGCTTTGTGTAAAAGCGATATTAGACCTATGGAAGGTATAGGTATCCTCGCTGACCAGGTCATCAAAGGCGACCAGACCTTGTGGTGGGTCTTTAATGATAAAGGAAATATTCATACTGAAACGGAAGGGGATCCTATTGGTGTTGAAATCCGTGGACAAGCTTTTGCATTCGCCACCAACGATCAAATCAATAACATGTCGTTCTATAGCTATGAAATCATCAATAGGTCCACTTTTGTTTTAAGGGATACATATTTCAGCCAATGGGTTGACACCGACCTGGGTTATGCAAATGACGACTATGTTGGTTGCGACGTATTACGGGGATTGGGTTATTGTTACAATGGCCGTGCTGCTGATGGCACAGGACAAGCCTGGGCTTATGGAAACCAGCCCCCGGCTATCGGCGTTGACTTTTTCCAGGGACCTTATATGGACCCGGATGGAAAAGACAATCCAAAATTTACAGGCAGCAATTGCGAAATTATTAAAAGCCCTGACACTCTTGACCAAATGGCTATTAACGGGGTGAACTTTGGCGATGGTATTGTCGACAATGAACGTTTTGGTATGCGGAGGTTTGTGTATCACAATAACAGCAACTCCGGTGTTCCCCCTTATATGTTTGACCCAGCCTATGCTCCTGAGTACTATAATTTCCTCAGAGGCATATGGAGAGATGGCACCCGAATGGAATATGGCGGCAATGCCCATAGGACAGCAGGTGCTTATGGTCCCCAATGTGACTTCATGTTCCCTGGTGATTCGGATCCCTGCTTCTGGAGCACCGCCGGAAATCCACCCAATGGACCTGTATACTGGACTGAGGTAACTGCAAATAATAATCCCCAGGACCGCCGTTTTATGCAATCGGCAGGCCCATTCCGCCTTGAACCCGGAGCGGTCAATTATATCACAGTCGGGATCCCCTGGGCCAGAGCAGGCTCCGGAGGACCCTGGGCTTCCGTGGAATTATTACGAGTCGTCGATGATCAATGCCAGTCTCTGTTTGATAACTGTTTCCAGGTCGTCAGTGGTCCGAATGCACCAGACCTGACTATCCGTGAAGTCGACAAGTCATTGATATTCTATATCACCAACCGGAAAACCAATGATGTTGGTAACAACTTCAACGAATCCTATAAAGAGATCGATCCTAACATCAAGAGCCCGGATTCGCTCGGTCCTGACGAAAGGTATGACTCGACATACAGATTCGAAGGATATCAGGTGTTTCAACTGGCCAATGCCAGTGTTTCTGTTGCAGATCTCTTCGATCCCATATTGGCCCGTCAGGTTTTTCAGTGTGATGTGCAAAATAGCGTTACTCAACTTGTTAATTTTCATTTTGACCAGGCCCTGGGAGCAAACGTTCCGGTTGAGGAGGTCAATGGCGCTGACGGAGGCATTGTTCATTCTTTCACTATCACCGAGGATGCCTTTACCGGCGAAGCTTTGGTTAATCATAAACAATATTATTATATAGCTTTGGCATATGGCTATAATCA
Organism: Bacteroidota bacterium; assembly: GCA_026391695.1. Classification (NCBI taxonomy): domain Bacteria; kingdom Pseudomonadati; phylum Bacteroidota; species Bacteroidota bacterium. The sequence goes on along the minus strand of JAPLDP010000068.1, from coordinate 46,980 downwards.
ATTTATGAAGTACTCCCAGGATCCGGGAGCACAGGATCCACCTGTCAGCGGCCTTGATGGGCAAAAAGAACCTTATCTTGCAGGACGTAAAAATATTAAAATGTATACCGCTATTCCACACATTCAGGTCGGCGATATCAAGGCCAACTCACAATATGGTGACATCCCGAAGGTTACACGTCTTGCCGGCCAGGGTAATGGAGGCAACAGACTGATCATGACCCAGGCCAGCATCGAGAAGATACTTGCTCAGCCACCATATGATATCACCGATACGATAAATCCCAATGTATATGGTAAAAGTGATTATCCGATTAATTATACACCCGAATATGAAGCGGGTTCAGGTCCTGTTGAAGTGCGTGTTATTGACCCATTGAATGTGAAAACCGGCACTTTTAAAATTTTATTTGATTCGTTATACCTTGTCAGGTTCTATAATATTACCGGCGTCCCGAATACCGATGGTGATACAGCAAGCAAATGGATCTGCCGCTGGATGCTGGTTGACGAATCATCCGGAAAAGTTTATAAATCAGATACAGTTATTTCATATCCAAATGAACAGCTTTTCCTTGATCTGGGACTTTCAGTGACCTTAAGCCAGGTATATTACCCCGGAACGTACCAGGTCGGGCAGACGACAAGTGGGAACACGCAATCTCCCATATATGTTCCTTTGGAAACAAACAATGGCTTGATTGAAGCCAGTATGATTTACGCAGATAGTTCACGGCGCTGGTTAGCCGGCGTTCCTGATGATGATTATCCGTATGCTTCTAACTGGATACGTGCCGGTGCGTTCACCGACCCTGACAACTCCGCCTATAATGACTGGAGACTTCAGGTCGGAAGCAGTGGCACACCGATCGGACAAGCATTTGACCCGGACGGCGCCTATGAAACCATATTAATGGGTACCTGGGCACCCTATAACCTGTGTGCATCCCATATCCAGAATTCTGCCGGTCCTGCCTATGGTGGTGATAATAACAGGTCGAAGGATAACATGAGAATGGCTGATCTGGCCAGCATCCAACTTGTTATTACATCCGATAAATCCAAATGGTCACGTAGCCCTGTCATTGAGATGTGCCCTGATCCTACCCTGTCAGAAAATAATGCCAGACAATTCGATATCAGGTCAGCTCCATCGGTTGATAAAGATGGCAATCCTGTTCCTCCGACAGCACTTGCTGATACAAGTAATAATCCGGATGATCCTAATTACATTTGCCCAACAGGTATGGGATGGTTCCCGGGATATGCCATTAACCTGGAAACCGGCGAACGTTTGAATATTGTATTCAGCGAAGATTCATGGCTCGTTGGTAACAATGGCCGCGACATGAAATGGAATCCTTCCTCACGCATGTGGGACTTCACTGATCCTTTGAACCTCAAGGCGATCTTCGGAGGTAAACATTATATTTATGTATTTGCCCATACCAAAGGCAAGTTTTCATTCAGTGGACAAACCGATCCAAGCTATGATGTTCCTGCCTATGATGCAGGCAGAAGACTCAGGGAAGCTATACCTATCACCACACTATTCAAAAGGGATTTCATTTACTCGAGTTGCATGTGGGTTAATATACCTTTGGCTATAGAAGGTCAGGAATGGCTGTCGAATGATGTGACGATCCGCATATTGGTAGCTAAGCCCTATTTCAGATACTTCTCAACCGATCTTCAGGACACATTATATATGCCGGATTCTTCCACATACATTCTCCCGGACGACATCAAGTATAACCGCTATTATCCGGCCTATTCTTTTAGTACTGAAGGAATTGCTACTACAGCCAACAATATGGAAAAAGCTAAAAGTGATCTTGACCTGATCAATGTAGTTCCGAATCCTTACTATGGGTATGCACCATATGAAACCGACCAGCTGGATAACCGCATTAAAATTGTCAATTTACCACAGAAATGTACGGTTACCATTTACAATATGAGTGGAACGCTGATACGGCAATTCACTAAGGATGAAACGAAGACTTCTATTGACTGGGATTTGAAGAATCATGCGGGTATTCCTATTGCCAGCGGGATTTATTTGATTCATATAAAGGCTAATGGTGTGGGTGAACGGGTGATCAAGTGGTTTGGTTCATTAAGGGCTCCCGACTTTAATGCATTCTGATAAAAGACTAATATATCATTATAAAACGTAAAGAATTCGATTATAAAATTATAAACCGTTATACGATGAAAAAATATATCAAATGTCTCGCAGTGGTTCTGTTGATTGGGTTTTTTGCCTCCACCGACCCTGATCTGTTTGCAGGGAATAAAGACAGGTCAGGAGAGGCTGGTGCATCAGAATTATTGATTAACCCATGGGGACGAAGCGCTGGATGGGGCAATGCAAGCACGTCTAATGTCCGTGGTGTGGAATCCATGTTTATCAATGTGGCTGGAACAGCATTTACACAAAGAACCGAAATCGCCTTCAACCATACTCAATGGCTCAAAGGTTCGGAAATCAATGTCTTTGCATTTGGATTAAACCAGAAGATCGGTGAATCAGGTGTTCTGGGCCTTGCTGTAATGTCGATGATGTTTGGAGATATTCCTATCACAACTGTTGATTTGCCTGAAGGTGGCATTGGAAATTTCTCTCCCAGCCTGATGAACATTTCCCTGTCATATGCCAGGATTTTCTCAAACAGCATATATGGCGGAATGCAGATCAAAATTATCTCCGAAAGTATTTCCGACATGTCAGCCCAGGGAATTGCCATTGATGCTGGCATACAGTATGTTACAGGAGAGACCGAAAATGTTCACTTCGGTATTACATTAAAAAACTGGGGACCTACGATGAAATATTCGGGTGATGGCCTATCGATCCGAACACTTCTCCCTGGCCAGGAAAGCCAGTTTACAGTAGAACAGCGTGCAGCAAAATACCAGTTGCCATCCCAACTCAATATTGGTGCGGCTTATGATATAAACTTTGCAGGTGACTACCGCCTGACTTTTGCCGGTAACTTTATATCCAATGCCTTTACAAAAGATCAGGTTACCCTTGGAATGGAATTTTCGCTCAAATCGTATCTGATGCTCAGAGGTGCTTACACATATGAAGACGGGATAACCGAGGACGCAAACAGAGACACGGTTTTTACAGGTCCCAGCGCTGGTTTTTCTGTTCAGGTACCTTTTAACAAAGAAAAAGGAACAAATTTCGCTGTTGACTATTCATATACGGATACGGAACCCTTCGAGGGAGTCCATAGAATCGGAATCCGACTCAATTTATAGTGAAAAAGATTCTTTAAAATCCGGATATTTTTTCTGAACTTTTTAAAAGACCCTTTCTGGGTCTTTTTGTTGTTTTATCCGTTTACTTAAAAATAATTCATTTTAAAATGGCTGAAATTAAATACTATACCACCCAGGGATTAAAAAAACTGAAGGATGAACTGGAACACCTGGTCACTGTTGAACGCCCTGCTATTTCCAAACTTATCGCTGAGGCAAGAGATAAAGGCGATCTCAGCGAAAACGCTGAATATGATGCAGCTAAAAATGCTCAGGAGATGCTGGAAATGAAGATAGCCAAACTTAAAGAAGTGCTACTGAACGCCAGAATTATTGATGAATCTAAAATGGATGATTCCAAAGTGCTTATCTTATCAAAAATCAAACTAAAGAACCTGAAAAACAATGCCATCATGACCTATACCCTGGTACCTGAAAATGAAGCTGATGTTAAAACAGGTAAAATTTCTATAAATTCACCAATTGCAAGGGGATTATTGGGGAAAACAGTGGGAGATAAAGTTGAAATCATCGTGCCTGCCGGTAAAATCATTTTCGAGATCATCGAAATCTCACGATAATTTCATTATATTTGGATGTACATTAAATCGGATGATATATGGCAACCATATTTTCTAAAATCGTAAATGGCGAAATCCCTTCCTATAAAGTTGCTGAGGATGACTATTTTTTTGCATTCCTCGATATTCATCCCCTGGCAAAAGGGCACACGCTGATAGTAACCAAAACTGAAATAGACTACCTCTTTGATCTCAATGACGAACTTTACAAAAAAATGCTCGTCTTTTCAAAACGTCTAGCCAAATCACTTGAAAAGGTTATTGATTGTCAAAGAGTCGGGATGGCTGTTGTCGGTTTGGAAATACCTCATGCTCATATCCATCTTATACCTTTAAATAGCATGGATGATATGGACTTTAAACGTCAACCCTTACAACTGTCAAAAGAAGAATTTATCGTTATTGCCGCACAGATCAACCAGGCGTTTGAAGAATTAGTTTAATCTCATCTTCAGGACAACAGGTTTTAATAAGCCCTGACATTCCGCCCCTCTATATAATTGATAAAGGCTGTATTGACCACTTTATTTCCTCCAGGTGTCGGATAATTACCTGTAAAATACCAGTCACCTGTGTGATTTGGACAAGCATGGTGAAGATCATCGATGGTTTGATATATGATTTGCACTTTGGCATTCAGCCCCGGTGTGGTAAGCATTCCCGATATTTTATCAGCAATTTGTTCAGCAGAAAATTGTTTGTAGATTTCCTTGACATAATTTACTATCTGTTCTTTTGGCAGCTTCTCCTGCTCCTTTGACTTTTTATATACCATATTGATAATGTTTGACATATTTTTCTCCTTGAGAAGTTCAATGGCTGCATTAAAAGCAATGAAATCACTGATCTTCGCCATGTCGATGCCATAACAATCCGGGTACCTGATCTGAGGTGCTGAAGAAGCTATGATAATCTTTTTAGGCCCCAGGCGATCTAAAATACGTATAATACTTTGTTTTAGTGTCGTCCCGCGAACAATTGAATCATCGATAACCACAAGGTTATCAATATTCTTTTTAACAGTACCATAGGTGATATCATACACATGGGTTACCAGATCATCTCTTCGCTGATCCTGGGTGATAAAGGTCCGAAGTTTAATATCTTTTACAGCCACTTTTTCAATACGAGGGCTGAGTTTAAGAATTTCATCCAGCTTTTCGGATGAAGTATTCTGTCCGAGCAAGAGAATCTGATCTTTCTTTACCTGGTTACAAAACCCGTTCAATTCTTCAATCAGGCCAATAAAAGCATCAATGGCAGTATTCGGAATGTAAGAAAAAACGGTGTTTTTCAGATCATAATCGATGGCTTTTAAAATGGCCGGGGATAGTGCTTTACCGAGATTCTTACGTTCCTGATATATCTCCGCATCGGTACCACGTGAGAAATAAATGCGCTCAAATGAGCAGGATGACTTGCGTACAGGTGTGATGCACTGAAATTCACCTATCTGCCCGCCCTTTTTGATAATCAGTGCATGCCCGGGTTGGATTTCCTGCACCTTGTCATAAGATACATTGAAAGTGGTCTGAATAGCAGGCCGCTCAGATGTAACCACTGCAACCTCATCATCATAATAATAGTATGCCGGCCGAATTCCCGCAGGATCTCTTAAAACAAAAGCATCGCCATGCCCGAACATACCGGCAATTACATAGCCCCCATCCCAAGTAACACAGGCCTTCTTAAGTATCTTTTGAATATTCAGTTGTTTAATAATCTGTTCAGTGATATCTTTTTTATCATACCCCTGCCTTTTGAATTTCCGGTAGAGATGTTCATTTTCTTCATCCAAATTATGACCGATCTTTTCAAGAATCGTGATGGTATCAGAGGTTTCGATAGGATATTGCCCATAGCTGATCAGCTTTTCAAAGAGCTCATCGACGTTAGTCAGGTTAAAATTGCCGGCCAGCACCAGGTTTTTTGTCATCCAGTTATTATAACGCTGAACCGGATGCAGGTTTTTAATGCTGTGCATGCCATAGGTTCCATAGCGAAGATGCCCCAATAATAATTCTCCCGTAAATTCTACATTCTTTTTTAACCAGTTAGTATCCTTTAACCGGTTAGGGTTCTTTTCATTAATTGAGTTTAGTTTATCATAGAACTCTTTAAAGATATCATCAACTGCACTGTCGGTATTAGAACGAATCCTGTCGATATATTTATTGCCGGGTTCAGGGTCAAATTTAACACAAGCTACGCCAGCACCATCCTGTCCACGGTTATGTTGTTTCTCCATAAGCAGGTGTAACATGTTAAATCCATATAAGGTTGTTCCATACTTGGCCAGGTAGAATTCAAGAGGTTTAAGAAGACGGATCAGTGCAATACCGCATTCATGTTTGATCTGATCACTCATGGAAGGATGGTTATGAACTTTGCAAAGTTAAATGAAATAATCAAACTGGAAATGCTTGCATTTTGAGTGATTTTTTAAAGGATAAACCATAAACATGTTAATTTAATTATATTTGTTTTTCGACTGGAAATACTCAGAAAATAAAATCCATAATAATATGAAAAAAAATTTTTGTAGTCTTTTATCATTGATTCTTGTATATTATCTGCCATTAAAGGCTCAGGTTGATAAATCTGACTGGTTGAATGGTTTTCCGGATGGCTGTACATCAATTACAGTGGGAAGATCAGCTACTATTGATGGCTCGGTTATTACTTCTCATACTGATGATAGCCATCGTACTGAGTCTTCGATTGATATCATTCCGGCAAAAAATTACGGCACTGGAAGCCTGTGCCCTGTTTATAAGCGTACTCCCTGCGATACCATGGCTATGCCGGTCTATATGTATATCAAAAACGGTGACATACCTCAGATAGCACATACCAACGGATTCATCAATACCGCATATCCCTGCCTTAATGATCATCAGCTTGCCCTAGGTGAGTCGACTTTTGGAGGAAGGGAGGTTTTACAATCCGATAATGGCCTTATTGATTGCGAATACTTGTGCCAGATCATGTTAGAGCGGTGCTCGACAGCAAGAGAAGCGATAAAACTGGCAGATGAATTGACCGCAGTATATGGCTGGATCGACGCCGGTGAGTATCTTACAATTGCCGATAAGAAGGAAGTATGGCATTTTGAGATTGTCGGCCCGGGAAAGGGAAAAAAAGGATCTATATGGGCCGCGCAACGTGTTCCGGATGATCATATCGCCGTTAATGCCAATGCCAGCAGGATCAGGATGATTAATCTGAATGATCCGGATTATTATATGGCATCAGCAAACATCTTTACGATGGCCATAGACTCCGGATGGTGCACATCAAAAAAGGAGTTTGAATTCTGCTATGCCTATGCGCCCGAAAGCCGCACATCTTTCGCCTCACGCCGAAGGGAATGGCGCGTTTTCGACCTGCTCGCCCCTTCTCTCAAACTCGATCCCAATGCCGAAAACTTTCCCTTCTCAATAAAACCCGACCAGCTTGTATCCCTTGAGAAACTCGTCACCATTTTCAAAGACTATTACGAAGGCACACCCTTCGATATGACTAAAGATATCACAGTGACCAATGAAAAAGGAATGACCGTTATTTCTCCACTGGCTAATCCTTTCATGCCCTATGACATGAATAAAATGCTTAAAATTAATGGTGGTTGGGGCTGGCTGGGTGAGCGCACCATAGCCCGCTGGTACACAATGTATGCGACCATTATACAGTGCAGGGACTGGCTGCCCGATGAAATAGGTGGCGTCGCATGGATCGCTCTTGATAATGTGGCTACATCCATTTATATTCCGATTTATTGTGGTGTGACCGATTTGCCACAATCCTATAAAACTCCCGGAAGAGCAAGGGGCTTTACCAGAGAATCGGCCTGGTGGGCATTTAATTATCTTGGAACCCTCACCGCACAACGATGGGGAGACATGCGGCATGATGTAGAAGCTGCCTGGGACCCCTGGCAAAAAGAACTATTCGACAACCAGAAAAAAATCGAACAACAGGCCCTGGACTTATATGATCAAAATAATCCGGGGAAAACAAAAAATTTCTTAACCGGTTATACCAATGATTGGGGAAATAAGGTAGTCAAAAAAGCATGGGAAACAGGTGATTTTTTATGGACCAAATATGATGAGAAATTTTAATAACATTATATATACACTATGAATTCTGGATTACAGATTATCTCAGGGGAGTTATAAACTATTGTTCAATGCCTTACTGTTGCCCAGGATTAATTAATTCGACATACATAGGATAGATTGTTTCTGATTATCCGGTTGAGATGCGCAAACAATTTCTTATATTTATTGCATTCATCATTGCCCTTTACACCCTGATCAATTATTTCCTCTTTGCACAAGGTAAGGGATTTTTTGACACAAATACGACTGTCTATCTGGTTTATGTACTGATATTCTGGACATTGGCTTTTATATACCCTGTTGCCCGTATTCTTGGAAGACTATGGTGTTCAAAATGCAGTGATGTTTTAACGGTCATCGGATCTTTCTGGTTTGCTGTTATGCTCTATTTATTCCTTGGGATAATCCTTCTCAAGCTGATTAAACTGATGAACCTGGCGACATTTGTACCTTACACTTTTGCTTATGACCTGTCGTTTGAACGGAATTTTCTTGTTGGTACGGCAGCATCCTCTCTGGTAATAATTATTTATGGCTTTATAAATGCAAGAATTCCGCGTGTAAGAAAACTTGATATTTCTATCAATAAGCCTATTATTGGTTTATCATCTCTTACTATTGCTGTTGCCTCCGATATTCACCTTGGAAATATAGTTGCCGGCAGAATGGCAAAAAAAATTGTTAAAAGCATCAATAGGCTAAATCCTGATATTATCCTTCTTGCCGGAGATGTAGTTGATGAGGATCTGGCACCGGTAATCAGGTTCGACCTTGGAGAATGCCTGAAGCAACTGAAAGCACCTCTGGGCATCTATGCAATCACCGGTAATCACGAGTACATAGGTGGTGTGACCTCTGCATGCCAATACCTACAGGAACATGGCATCAGGGTATTGAGGGATGAGTGGATCCAGCTCGAAAACGGGTTGTATATTGTAGGTCGTGATGACCGGGATAAATCCCGTTTTACAGGGGAGACACGACGACAGTTAAGCGAGATCATGATGGGCGTTGATAAAACATTCCCAGTCATCCTGCTCGATCACCAACCTTTTGAATTGGACCAGGCAGCAACCTGTGGCGCCGACCTGTCCATTTCCGGCCATACACATCATGGCCAGATGTGGCCGCTGAATTATATCACAAGAATGATTTACGAACTCAGCTGGGGTTATAAAAAAAAGGGTGACACACATTGCTATGTGTCATGTGGTGTCGGCACATGGGGGCCTCAGGTAAGGACCGGTAACAGGCCTGAAATTCTTAGTATAAAATTGAAAATATTGAAAACCTGATTTAATTAAGATGTATTATGAATGAGTATTTAACTGCATATTATCAATCCCCTGTTGGCATGGTCGAAATATCAGGTAATCAGAAAGGTATACGTTCATTGTACTTTGTAGATGTAGTGAAGAAGAATGAACCTGTACCTGATGCTTTAAGAATATGTATGCACCAGATTGATGAGTACTTCACCAGAAAGCGAAAGATCTTTGAATTACCTCTGAATTTAACCGGCACACCCTTTCAACTAAAAGTCTGGAAGGAACTTCAGAAAATTCCGTTTGGTAAGACCGTCTCCTATATGGATCTGGCTAAACAGCTTGGGGATATAAAATCCATTCGTGCAGTTGGTTCAGCCAACGGAAAGAATCCGGTCAGCATCATCATCCCCTGCCATCGTGTGATTGGCAGCGATGGCAGTTTAACAGGCTATGGAGGAGGTTTATGGAGGAAAAAGTGGCTGCTGGAATTTGAACAAGGAATGACATCCCTTATTTAAGTAATTGCTCAAGCTCAGTCCGATCGACAATTCTTCCCACCGGATACATATTTAGTTTCTGATCCCAGTAAGGTGTTTTACTGTAAAACCAATTGAGCATATCCCACTGGCTTCGGGCAAAATCCGGATCTGTGGCCTTTTTCTGATCAAATTCAGCCTTCAACTCTGGATTTTCTTCTATCATCTTACGGGCCATCTCTTCCATCACATAAGTTTCAAAATACTCCTTCTGTTCGAAGATGGCATTAAAGAATCCCCAGTATACATAAGAATCAGGTGAGGATGGTTCCAGCAAATACGCGATGACTCTGGCTGTACGCTGATTCATATCAATTATTGCCGATCCGGCAGGAAAGCTCCTCACATCGTCAATGATAACTGGCTTAACCTGAACAGATAACCTCCCTTCATAAGATGATTTACTCCATTTAATGTCAGTAAATTTATAGGATTGTATCCTGATGGTGGCATCATCTTTTAATACAGAATAGGATATACCATGCCATGCCAGCCGCTCGATGACATCTTTCCATTCAGGTGGGATGATATAAGCTTCCGGAAGTTTTACAGTGACTTTTGGCTTATGACTATTAAAATAGGGTATCAGGAATGTCTTTGGAATATTGCTGTATTTAAACCAGTCACCGCCAGTCAGGTCACTTTTGACCACCTCATATTCCAGTCCCCTGAACTCGACCATAATGCTATCATTCGTTGTTTTAAAATCGACAGGAAATTCCTGTTCACGGAATTCAGGATTTGCTACTGCCTGATCAGCCAGCAAATTCATCCTCTTCACCTCAATATAATTCCTGTTCAGTATATCACAAATAATCTTTAGTGCCTCATATGAACCGGATACCCTTGTTTTATAATTCTTAAGCATATGATTTTCGATCAGCAGGCCGATTCGGTTCTGAACGGCAGTATAGCCCTGCGAAAATCTGGGGGAACCTGCATTGTCAATAATGCCGCTGCGTGGATCGTGCCATTTACGGAAGGCGACATAAGGAAATGCCAGATATCCGGATTTATCCATTCCCTCTTCAAAAGCAGGAATGAATGACTTTTTAGTCCATTCTGTCAAAGCAACATCCATATTTCCTGATGTTTCCACATCATATGTCATAACATACTGATAATCCGCACCATCTGTCACATGAATATCCACAAAAAAGTCGGGCAGCCATTGCTGGAACAGGTCAAGCCAGGCTTTCATCTCAGGTGAATCAGCCTTCAGATAATCCCTGTTAAGGTTGAGGTTCTGCGCTGTTGTCCGCCAGCCAATCTCTTCAGGGCCATTTTGGTTAATGCGATTATAATGGCTAAAACGTTCATGACCGTCAACATTGAAAATCGGAATGAACAGGATGGTAACGTGGTCGAGTAGTCCGGCAAGTTTTTTATTGATAGCCATATCTCTGAAGAACATCAACCCGGCATCCTTACCATCAGACTCACCCGGATGTATGCAAGCCTGGACGAGCAATATTATATTTCCTGATTTCCTTACTTCCTTAGGATTAAAATGGGAGTTTTTATCTGCTATCAGCAATGGCAGTTCTCTTCCCTGCGGGCTGATACCAAAGCTGGTGTATTCGATCCATGGCGATGCATCTGCAAGTCGCCTGCAGTAATCAATGGTTTCAATATACCTGGGTGTTTCAAGATAACCTGATTTCTCATAAAAAGTAAACCAGTCTACTTCCTGAGCCAGGGTTTGTAACACGCTAAACAATAATCCAAATCCTAACCATTTCATATCTTAAGATAAATCTAGAATCAAACTTCAGACATTAACTGATCATTCTGATCCCTTTTCGCATCAATCAGTATTTCAAGCAACCTGATTCCACTTTCCGAGATAACTGTGCCGGGTCCGAAAATAGCCACGACACCTTTTTTATAGAGATATTCATAATCCTGCGGTGGTATTACACCACCGACAATGACCATGATATCTTCGCGTCCCTGATCTTTCAGGGCATCTATAACTTTAGGCACAAGGGTTTTATGTCCAGCGGCAAGACTTGAGATGCCGATGATATGGACATCGTTTTCAACTGCCTGGCGGGCAGCTTCCTCGGGGGTTTGAAATAAAGGTCCGATGTCCACATCAAAGCCTAAATCGGCAAAGCCGGTAGCAACTACCTTGGCACCACGGTCATGCCCGTCCTGACCGATTTTTGCCACCATAATACGAGGACGTCGGCCCTCTAACTCTGCGAATTTATCGGCCATTTCGGAGGCTTTGCCAAAAAATTTATGACCCTTCACTTCTGCAGAATAAACACCTGAAATTGAACGTATCACAGCCTTGTACCTTCCAAAGATCTTTTCACAGGCATAAGATATTTCACCAAGTGTTGCCCTCTTCTGAGCAGCAATAACCGACAGTTCAAGGAGATTGCCTTCGCCGGTTTCGCAAGCCTTTGTAATAGCATCAAGCGCCAATTGCACTTCTTCATCATGTCGTTCGTCTTTTAGCTTCTGCAACCGCTTTATCTGAGATTCCCTGACGGCAGTATTATCTACTTCAAGAGTATCAAAGGGCTCTTCCTTTTCAGGGCGGTACTGATTTACACCAACGATGATGTCCTGATTCGAGTCGATGCGTGCCTGCTTACGGGCAGCAGCTTCTTCAATACGCATCTTGGGAAGGCCTGTTTCAATAGCTTTAGCCATGCCACCCAAATCTTCAATCTCTTCAATAAGATCCCAGGCCCGCCGGATTATATTATGCGTGAGGTATTCCACATAATAAGATCCTGCCCATGGATCGACTGTTCTGCAGATATTCGTTTCTTCCTGCAGATATATCTGAGTATTACGTGCGATGCGAGCTGAGAAGTCGGTCGGAAGGGCTATAGCCTCATCAAGGGCATTTGTGTGTAACGACTGGGTATGCCCCAGGGCCGCGGCCAGGGCCTCAACACAGGTTCTTGTGATATTATTAAACGGGTCCTGCTCAGTCAGGCTCCAGCCTGAGGTCTGGCAATGTGTCCTTAATGCCATCGACCTGGGATTTTTTGGATTGAATCCTTTGACGATCTTTGCCCAGATCATTCGCGCTGCGCGCATCTTGGCAATCTCCATAAAGTGATTCATGCCTATACCCCAGAAGAAGGAGATCCGGGGTGCAAAATCATCAATGTCCAATCCCGCCTTAATACCAGTCCTGAGGTATTCCAGTCCATCGGCAAGGGTATAAGCCAGTTCAATGTCGGCCGTGGCTCCTGCTTCCTGCATGTGATATCCGCTGATGCTGATCGAGTTAAACCGCGGCATATTTTGGGCCGTGAATCTGAAAATATCGGCAATAATACGGAGAGAAGGCTGGGGTGGATAAATGTATGTGTTCCGCACCATGAACTCCTTTAGAATATCATTCTGAATGGTTCCGCTCATCTGATCATAGCGTACACCCTGTTCAAGTGCCGCGACAATATAAAAGGCAAGTATTGGCAACACAGCGCCATTCATGGTCATCGAAACCGACATTTGGCTCAGTGGAATATGATCAAATAGAATCTTCATATCCAGAATCGAATCAATGGCTACGCCGGCTTTGCCGACATCACCAATAACCCTGTGATGGTCAGAGTCATAACCCCTGTGGGTGGCCAGGTCAAAGGCAACAGAAAGACCTTTCTGACCTGAGGCCAGATTACGGCGGTAAAATGCATTCGACTCCTCAGCCGTTGAAAATCCGGCATATTGCCTTATGGTCCAGGGATGCATGACATACATGGTGGAATAAGGGCCTCTTAGAAAAGGAGGCAATCCGGCAGCGTAATGCAGGTGCTCCATTCCCTGAAGATCATCTTTTAAATAAACACTTTTAACAGGTATCCGTTCAGGAGTTTTCCACTCTTCCCTGATCCCAAGCTTTTCGCACCATTCTTTGCTGGATATGGCCGGCTCTTTTTGCGAAGCTATGTTTATCTGAGAAAAATCGGGTTTCATTTTGCAGATTTTCTACCTTTAGAATATATTTAACTCTTTCTGAAACCCTTCCAGAGTCTCAAGAATATTCGATCTGACATGAATAAAATGTTTTAATCCAATCATCTTAAAACGCTCAGCATAATCTTTAGGATATCCTGCCAAAACGATAATTTTATCATTTCGCAGTTGAGGGAATACCTCTGGAATGAGGGATGAATATTCCTCATCAGAACTACAGATAACGACAATTTCAGCATGGCTCGCCAGAGCGGCTTCAATACCTTCCTTCACAGTGTCAAAACCTGGATTATCTATGATCCCGAATCCTGCACAACCAAAAAAATTACCTGCAAACTGGCTGCGGGCACGACGCATGGCAAGATTTCCATAAGTAAGCATGAATACCTCAGGTCGTTTGTTTGCAATGGCAAACCTATCAGTTCTGTACCTTAATCTCTCAAATGCCATAGCTCCCCGGTATGGTTTAAGGGGCTCAGCAAGGATATTATCGGGATGCTGGCTGACCGGATTCGTGACTTCTGCAGGCAACTCTGCATCAATATGTTCAGTAAAATCCGGATATTGATTTGATCCCAGAAGGATGTCCCTTCTCTGTGCAATCGCAATATCTCTTGTACTGGCAGTTTCTTTGATCTTTGACTGGACATAACCTTCCTTAAATGCTTGCAGATATCCGCCCTTTTCTTCGATATGCAAAAATAATTTCCAAACTTCATCAGCAATGGAACTGGTCAGGTTTTCAATATAATAGGATCCGGCTGCAGGGTCGATAACCTTTTGCAGATAAGCCTCTTCCTTAAGCAGCAGTTGCTGATTTCTCGCAAGACGTTCCGAAAACTCGGATGACTCGGCATAAGCACTGTCGAAAGGTAAAACAGTCAGAGAGTCTGCTCCACCGATAATAGCCGACATAGACTCCGTTGTGGAGCGGAGAACATTCACGTATGGGTCGTATAATGTCATATTCCATCTCGACGTTTCTACATGAATATTCATTTGTGTCAGGTTTTCATTCTCAGGGCCGAATGCACGCATAATATGGGCCCAAAGCATCCGAGCTGCACGTAGTTTGGCTATTTCCAGGAAATAATCCGATCCCACACCAAATGTGAATGAAAGCCGCGGAGAAATCTGATTAACAGATAAACCCCTGTCGGTCAGTCTATGAATGTATTCGGTACCGGCCGTCAGACTAAAGGCCAGTTCTTCAACTATTGATGCACCAGCGTTATGAAAATGTTGTCCGTTTATGGAAATCATCCTGAAACCCGGCACATCTTTAGCCATCAGGATCAGCTTTTTACCCACATTGAAGTCCTCTTCTTCCGAAATGAAGAAATTACCTTTTATCGCCAGGTTGCCAAGAGGATCATAATTCAATGACCCGAAAATATTATCCCTGCGCAGATTATATTTATCCACCACAGTGAGAATGATCTTCAGAAAATCTATGAAATTCATGCCAGCCAATACATTCACTTCGGCAAAGCCCAATAGTACATTTTTGAAAAATACCTCAATATCCTCCTGTGTATAATCTTTTTTTTCATTAAAAACCAGTCCTAAGGAGGTTATACCTTTTCGCAGTAAATCAGCAGCCTTTATATCTGCTTTCTGAGGATCATCAACCTTTATATCCTGCCTGACTTTCCAGATGTTGCTTTCTTTCCCGTTACCTCTGATAAAAGGAAATTCACCAGGACACGCTGTTAAATGAACAAGTGATTCAAGATCTTCCTGCATATAATAGGGCATGATATCAAATCCCTCATATGTTTTCCAGACCAGTTTCTTTTGATAGTCCTGTCCTTTCAAATCCTGATATATCGCAGCTTCCCATTCCTCCCTTGTAACAGGTGGGAATTCATCAAAATACTTTTTATCCGGTTTTGAGATTTCTCTTTGATCCATTATAACCTGATTAATTCCTGATCAAAATTATAATCCAATTGACTATGGCAATAATTCTACCTCAGGCTCCTTGGGCTGAAACTCTTCCACGCAAACCAGTCGACCAATTCGTATCTTAGTTCTTCATTCATCCTATCAATATCAAAATGAAATTCCTGTTCATCATGGAATTTCCATGGTTCATCCGGATTGTGGTGCTTCCCCCTGAACAATGTGATATGCATTTTGCCCTTATCTTCGGAAAGAATAAACCGCAACCGCCTGAGAAATACCGGCTTTTGTGTGAAATTGACAGCTGAAAACTCCGACAGTTCATATTCAGATACACCAACATTTGACAATGTCCTGTAGGAGAACTTATAATCCTCAGTCATCACTTTTTGCAGGTCATCAAATGATGTTATCAGGGTACTAAGAAAACAGTCTATGGTTTCTTTATTAATCTGATAATTGGCAAGGATTTTATCCCTGTCAAGTTTAAGCTCATTTCCCTTTATACGGTTCAGTTCTTCTTCTAACCAATGTGACATGGCGGATAATTTAAATTAAAAATGGAAAATCAAAATGTAAAGATACAAATCAAAAATGAAAAAAATCAGATTCCAGTTTATCAGCGGTTGAATTGAAACTTGTAACCTGCAACCTGATACTTTACTATTCCACAATAGTCATCTCATCAATCAGATGACTTGCTCCGGCAACTTTATCGATCACAAAAAGGCAATACCTGATATCAAGGCAAATGTTACGACAGTGAAAAGGATCATACATAAGATCGCTCATTGTCCCTTCCCAGTTTCGGTCAAAGTTAATGCCGATTAAATAGCCATCGCCATTAAAGACCGGGCTGCCGGAATTACCCCCTGTTGTATGATTGGAGGCAGTAAAGCAGACCCGCATGGTGCCATCCTTGTCAGCGTATCGTCCATAATCCTCATTAATATATAATTCCTTCAGCCTTTTATCAACAACATAATCATACACTGTTGAATCTTCCTTTTCCATGATACCTGTCAAGGTAGTATAATAGTCATATCCGACAGCATCTCTTGGCGTGTAATCATCCACTTTTCCATAAGCCACCCTGAGGGTAGAATTGGCATCAGGATAAAACCTCCAGTCAGGCTCCATCTCTATCTGCGCTTTCATATAGATACGCATAAGGCTGTCAATAGTAATACTCATCTTCCTGGTATAGGGTTGTATGGATTTCAGGTAGTATTCTGATAAACCGGATGCCAGTTGATAGGCTTGGTCTTTTAAAAGTCTTTTATAATGAGATGGTTTGTAATTATCAAGCAATGCATTCAGGCGGACGGGGCAAACAAAAAACGATCTGCAAAATAATTCATCAGCGTACTTTGTGATATTGCCCTTATACTTCACTCTGATATCTTCAAAGACATCCGGTTGATAGCTGATATCAGTCACATTCATATAAGATGTGAAAAGAGAGAGGAACAATTTCTTATCGACATCAGCATTATAGTTTTTGAAAAATGCTTCCGACCCCCGTTTGAGTTTTTCAGTTTCTTCACTTATCTTCTTCATATCGGGCAATTTTTCTTTACTTAAAGTTACAAGGGTTTTGTAAGTATTGGCAAATCTTAGAACCTCGACACGCATACCGGCCTCAGAATAATAGGCCTGGGCTTCACGATAGGGTGTCAACTGATCATAAACAGTTTTTAAAGAAGGAAGAAGTTCGCCATAATGCGCTTTCCTGTCAGGATCGCCATCAACCCAAAGCTGAAACCGATCTTCATATGCCCGCTTTTTATCGACCACATCATACAACATGATACCCCGCTTCTCTCCCATCCATTTCTTCCAGGAGTTGGCTATTCCCACATGTTTGGAAGCATACTGTAATCGGATCAGATCATTTTGTCGCATGGCATCAAGAATGATATTAAGCGATTTGGTCCGCAGGTCAATCCGTATAGGATTCTCGGCAAAAGTGATCATCTCAATGGCATACGAAGGAAGATATTCCTGCGTGAAAGCAGGATATCCGAAAACAAAAGTGAAATCGCCTCTTTCATATCCTTTCAGCGTGATTGTCAAATGCTTTTTCGGCGTATATGGTACATTGTCGGGAGAATACTCGGCAGGCTGGTTATCCTTATTGACATAAATTCTGAAAATGGAAAAATCACCTGTATGCCGGGGCCACATCCAGTTATCGGTATCTCCACCGAAATTACCAATATTCGATGGTGGTGCGCCAACCAGTCGGATATCCCTGAATACTTCATAGATAAGCATATAGAATTCATTCCCATAATAAAATGGAATTATCTCCGCTTCATAGGGGGTTCCCTTTACAGCCGCTTCTGAAATTTTTAATGAGTTCTCTTCAATGATTTTCTTCCGGCTGGCTTCTGAAAGATCACCTGTGACGCCAGAAAGCACTTTAGCGGTAACATCTTCCATCCTCACAAGCATAGTGCAGGTCAAACCAGGGTTTGATAGCTCTTCGTCATGGCTGGCTGCCCAGAAACCATCGGTCAGATAATCCTTTTCCAATGTGCTGTGCCTCTGTATTGAACCATATCCACAGTGATGGTTAGTGAGCAAAAGACCCTCCGCGGAAATGATCTCTCCTGTACATCCACCGCCAAATATGACTATGGCATCCTTCAAACACGACTGGTTTATGCTGTAAATATCTTCGGCTGTAAGCTTCAGCCCCATGCTTTGCATCTCCTTCTCATTAAGCAAACTCAAAAGCATCGGTATCCACATACCCTCATTGGCCAGAAGAACGGAGAACGGAGATAGAAGAAAAGAGAGAACCATTAAGCGGATAAAGTGGCATTTCATATCAGGTATATTTATAATCAGGCACATAATATATTCTCTATTCGATTAAACAACAAAATATGATAATGTAACATTCGACCTTTTCTTGAAGGTACAGATTAACTTCCAACAGCAATACATGAAATTTCCACATCCACGTTCATCGGTAATCCGGCAGCCTGAAGGGCTTCACGAGCCGGTGGAGCTTCCTTAAAATAGCCTCCATATACTTCGTTTACATCCTTATAAATAGCCATATCGCTAAGGAAAATGGTGACCTTTACTACATGCGACAGATTCATGCCAACTTCCTTCAGAATGGCCGTGATATTTTCCATTATCTGTTTTGTCTGTGCCTGAACACTATCTCTGACCAGTTCACCGGTATATGGATTAATGGAAATTTGACCGGAAATATACAGTGTATGATCAGCCAGGATTGCCTGACTGTATGGCGCAATCGGCTTTGGTGCACCGGAAATATTAACAAGTGTTTTCATGGGATAAATCTGTTGTTTTAGCAAATATAAAAGAAAATCATTCAAACTTTGCGGCAGATTGAAACCTGGGTATTTATAAATCCAAACTTATGTTTATCTTTATAATCAAATAAACATTATCGAGTTAAAATGTATTTTTTCATCTTTCATTTTTCATTTTTCATTCTTCATTCTTTGTTATAAACCGGAGGTACTATGACTCTTATTTTAAATCGTAACGACGTCATGTCAGTGCTTACCATGAAAGATTGCATGGATGCTGTCGAACAGGCTTTTGCCGAACTGACAAATGGTACGGCTGTTCTGCCTCTCAGAACGAACATCTCTCCACCGGATGGGGTGTCGCTGTATATGCCTGCATACCTTAAACAGATGAAAGCATTGGCGTGCAAAGTTGTCACCGTATACAAGAATAATCCGGCCCGGTTCAACTTACCGGTAGTGATCGGTAAAGTCCTGCTGCAGGACCCGGAGTCGGGTGATGTATTATGCATCATGGATGGCGGCTACCTCACAGCTGTCAGAACCGGAGCTGCCAGCGGTGTGGCGACAAAATACCTGGCCAGAAAAGATGATGAACAAATTGCCGGCATATTTGGAACAGGTGTACAGGCACGGCAACAATTACTGGCAATTGCAGAAGCCAGAAAACTTTCAAAAGCCTTCATCTTTGATATTGCAGATAGTGCAATGGACAAGTTCATTTCTGACATTCAGAATAAAGTGAATTTCCCGATCATGAAAGCGAAAAATGCTGATGATATGGTAACAGCAGATATCATTTGTACAGCCACCTCTTCAGCCGTGCCTATTTTTAATGGCAAGAAGATCAGACCTGGTACACATATCAATGGTATCGGAAGCCACTCACCAAATGCCAGGGAACTGGATAGCGATATCATTAGACGCTCAAAATTTATTGGTGACTCCCGTGAAGCATGTTTCAGCGAAGCAGGTGATATCATCATACCTGTTAAGGAAGGCATCATTGATGAATCGCACTTCTATGCCGAACTGGGTGAAATTATAACCGGTAAAAAAATAGGCCGGATAACTTCAGGTGAAATCACTCTTTTCAAGTCCAACGGACTTGCTATTCAGGATACAGCTACTGCCAAGCTGGTATATGATAAGGCCAAAGCAGCAGGGATCGGAATCAATATCTCTATTTAAACTGACGAACGGTTATCCAGACAGATAAGCTTACGATTTTTCTTTGACCTGCAAAGTTTTACGGCTGGCTGCCGAACTCAAAAACTATCCCTGAAATCTTTCTTTTTTTGCAGTTTGAGATCTTGTAAGAGAGGTGCCTTTGCATTAATGGAGAAATTCCAGCTTTTAAGAGGGCCAATAGGTATCCAGTTAAATCTCATCTCCCAGCAATGTAAATCGCGGTAAAAATCGAACGATGTATAGGAAAATCCTCCGCCTTCAAAATCATACCCCGACCGGAATCCGATTTTCCACTTCGGTGTTATGTTTACATCCCCGTTAAACGAGAGAGTCTGAGTAATTTTATTTTTCGGTCTAAATGAATCCTTATCAAATCGCCTGATCAACTGCAGATTGTAAGAAATATTTATCCGCCATGGATTATTCCAGTCCAGAAACTGGTCAGGTGCGGCCATAATCTGGGCTATCTCGTCCTGGGTTCCGGCAGCAGATGGAGATTGTCCCAAAGGTGGATTTTTTTTGTTCTTAGAAGTCAGATTCCAGTTCAAACTGAAATTCCATGTCATATTATCAAACCTCAACAGCTTGTGATTCTTTTCCCATTGGAACGTATTGATCCTTGTGCCTGTAGAATCATCAATGGCATAGAGGTCCCATCGGCCGTTAAACTGGACATTCAGGTTACGGAAAAGCTTTGTTCGTCCACTCATGCTAATTGGTGCCCATTTTAACGAATCCCTGGCCAGATCATATGATGTGGAGATATAAAAATTATCAATCAGAACAACCTTTTTTGTTCCGGTTATGGTATCCTTTTTTGAACGTACCTTTATCTCCAGGTTATTATTAAGACTGAAAGAAAAACTTCCAGATTTTCCATCCGGGGGAGTGCCGTAAATTGAATTCTGATACAGCGAGTAATGCACACTGTCGGTTTTCGTTTCGTCGAGATAATAATATTTCCAATAACCAAATTTTTCACTGCCAAAATCAGGCCGGAGGGTAAATCCTATCGAAGGTGTCATAACGTGCCGTATAGCCCTCAGGGGTCCCTTCCTGAATTGTACCATGCCATACAATTTGGTGCTCAGTGATGAGGAGAAATTGAAATCCCGTGCAGTCTGAAAACCATAGATCGTATCACTTTTCACATAACCTGGCAGCGTATCAGTGGAGGTGATCACTGTATCATTTACCCATGCTTTTTCAACTCTCTGCGTGTACCATCGCTCTGTATAACTGATCGAATTGGTCAGGTTGAAATATTTCAAAACTTTCAGGGAGCTTGAAACAGGAATAGTATGCTTCATTCCATTCTTAAACAGGTTCATCATGCTCTTAGTAAACAATAATGAATCATAAGTATTCAGGTTATTCTGAGCATTCATGGTATAAGTCACACTGATATCTTCATACCATCGTAGCTTCCCCACTCTCACTTTTTTTCTGAATGGATAAAAGCGGTTTACACTGAAGGAGATATTGGGAAGGGAAAGAATGACGTTCTTTTGCTGTGTATTTTGAGAGTGGTTGAGGCTGACTGTAAGATGATAAAGGCCCGACCAGCTCTTCTGATAAGAAATGCTGGATTGAAAAGTATTGGATAAATAGTCATTTGTACTCACTGGATTATACCTGTTAAACGAACTGCTGACAATATTGACACTTGCCGAGAAAGTGCTGTTGGGCATGGATTTAGGGTCCTGTGTGTGACTCCATCGAATAGAAAAATCCCTTTTTTTCTGATAACCAGGAGTGCCTGCATCACCAAATTTATTGATCGCGTAGCTGAATCCAAAAGTACCACTGAATTTATATCGCTTCTTATAACTCACCAGAGGTTTGATAGCCCAACTTCCCCTCGAATAAATATCTCCTTTGACCGTCAGATCGAAATAATCACTTATCCCCCAGTAATATCCGCCATTCTCAAGGTAAAAGCCACGGTCTGGCGACTCACCCCAGGTGGGAACGATAATGCCTGATGTCCGGCCCTTAAAGATCGGAAACAGACCAAACGGAAGGGCAAGAGGTATGGGTACATCTTCGATGACCATCCACGCCGGACCAGTTATGATCTTATCATCAGGTATAATCTTGGCTTTTTTAAAATGCATCCCATAATGCGGATGAGGAAGATTGCAGGTTGTATAACTACCGGATTTTACATCAATAATATTATTTTCGAGCTTTTTGATTGTTGTCCCATGAAGATATCCGTCACCCTCCTGGGTAATAACATTTTTGATCAATCCCTTCTTCGTATCAAAATTGTATTTCATCTCTTTTGATGTAAAGCTCTGGTCCCCATCAGTAAATACAGGCACTCCGGTCTCCTTGTTCAGTGAATCAAGAAGAAAGGTAGCGTACAACATACTTTTTGAAAAATCTATTTCTACATAAGCCGCTTTAAGGTCGGTTTTTTGATAGTTTAACGCGGCATTCTGATATAAGAAGGCCTTTTGGTTTGGGATATCAAAAATGATGGAATCGTCGGACTTGTAGTCAACTTTCGCCTCCAGTGCATATTTCTTTCCCACCACACCCAGTGTGTCGGCAACTATCGAGTCGCTAGATACTTTTAAAGTGTCAGAAAGGTTCATAGGTACCGTATCCTGCCCGATTACCTGATAATCAAGGAGCATAACCAGTACCACCGTGAAAAAAAAAGCTACTGTGCGTCTTGTTAAAAAAAACATCAACAATTTGACAACAGATAAGTTACTACGTGCTTCTATCTATACTAATTTTGTCAATATACAATAGTCCCGGATTTTTTTAGTTTATACGATACAAACAGGTATCCAGAATGTCGTATGCCGGGGCCGGGAAACAGCATAATTTCCTCAAAACTAATTAAAATCTATTTCCTGATTGAAACGATTGATTTTATTTTTTGGTATGTTCTGTGCTCTGGCGTTGTCTGATTCTATCGCCTCGGCCCAGATGACCATTAATACTGTCGTTATCGATGCCGGTCATGGAGGTCATGATCCAGGTGCATTAGGGAAAAACTCCAGAGAAAAGGACATTACACTTGCCATCGCTCTTAAAACAGGTAAATATATTAAAGACAATCTCCATGACGTCAAGGTAATTTATACCAGGTCGACTGACGTTTTTGTGGAACTTTACCGACGTGCTAAAATAGCTAATGATAACCGGGCTGATCTGTTCATTTCTATTCACTGCAATTCCAACCGCTCTTCTGAACCTTCCGGTTCGGAAACCTTTATTATGGGTCTGCATAAGACACAGGATAACCTTGAAGTGGCTAAAAAAGAGAATTCTGCCATTTTTCAGGAGGAAGACTATGCTGATATGTATGAAGGTTTCAATCCTAATTCTGATGAGGATTATGTGACACTTTCACTTTTCCAGCATGCATTTCAGGAACAAAGCATCGATATGGCCATGCATGTTCAGGACCAATTCAGGGAGCATGTGAAACGTATTGACCGTGGTGTCAAACAAGCCGGATTCCTGGTACTATACCGGACAACAATGCCGGGGATTCTCATTGAAACCGGCTTTCTGAGCAATGCACAGGAAGAAAAATTTCTCCTGTCAGACCAGGGTCAGGATTATTTAGCTTCAGCAACATACAGAGCTTTTAAAGAATATAAGCTGAATTTTGAAAAAACCAATCAGAAACCACCAGTGACCATTGATAAAAAAGAACCCCCCAAACCACATCCCGAAATTTTTTTCAGGGTGCAGTTTGCCACATTCACCAAACCAAAACCTCCTGGTTATAAAAAATTCAAAGACATTAGAGATATCAGGGAATACCGTCAGGATGGACTTTATAAATATACAGCAGGGAATGATACCACACTTGAAGGCGCCAATAAATTAAAAGAGGAATTACTTAAAAAAGGTTTTAAAGATGTCTTCATCGTCCCATTTTTAAACGGCAACCGTATCACATTGGATGAAGCACAAAAACTCCTCATGGAATCAGATTGAAAAACTGCCTTTAAAATGTTTTGTGACAGAAAAAAAAGTGCTATGATTTAGTTTGAGGAGGCGTTTTTTCAACTTAGCAAAATATTTTTATCTTTGTATAATCATGTTTACACTAAAGAAAATAAAGATTTCGAGAGAAGTAAAAATCGGAATCATTTTCGTTATAACCATTGCTCTTTTCGTTTGGGGGATAAATTTCCTGAAGGGCACTGACATATTCTCCCACCATCGAATATTTTATGCCGTTTATGACAGGGTTGATGGTCTTGTCGCTGCTAATCCTGTTAATATCAATGGAATGAAAGTCGGCCAGGTGAAAAGCCTGCGCTTTGCTGATAAAACAACCGCTAAAATCATTGTTGAATTGTCCCTCAATACCGACCTGCCCGTACCTGACAACTCCGTTGCAAGAATTTACTCCGAAGACCTTTTGGGCGCAAAGGCTGTGGCTATTGTCCTTGGAAATTCCAGCACTTTTTGTACAAATGGAGATACCCTTGCAAATGAAATTGAAGAAAGCCTCAAGGATGAAGTGAACAGACAGGTTCTGCCAATAAAAAGAAAAGCTGAGAACCTTCTCCTTTCAATTGATTCAATGGTTACAATAATTCAGTATGTATTCAATGCTGAAATGAGAACCAACCTGATCGGCAGTGTAGCCAGCATCAAAAAAACCATTGACCATCTGCAGAGTACCAGCCAGTTAATTGATACACTTATGCAGTCGCAGCATTCCCGCTTTGAAGCTATCATTGCCAATATCAATTCGATTACCAGTAACCTGAAAAACAATAACAATAACATTACCAATATACTTCAGAACTTTTCTTCGATCAGCGATACACTGGCCAAGGCTAAGGTATCGGAAACACTGGCGAACACCAACCGTACAATCCATGATCTCTCGTTAGTTCTTGAAAAAATTGAAAAGGGTCAGGGGTCAATCGGCCTTCTAATCAGCGATGATAGTCTGTATAAACATCTCAATGCATCGGCGAGGGAGCTAAACCTGCTGATCGAAGATCTCCGCGTGAATCCCGGCAGATACATTCACTTCTCAGTGTTCGGCAAAAAAAATAAAGAGGAAAAAAAATAAAATACACCTGGCTTCCCACTGTATTTCACTTTTCACTCGAAGAAAATATCAAATTTATTAGAAGGCCTTCTGTTTCCAAGCCATTTGAATCCTTTTAACCTGAGATCTTCCGGTTTTACTTCATTCTCCGGATAAAGTGTAGCCGTGGGTTGATCGATATAGGTTATCTTCTGTATCTTATTGTTAGATAATTGAATTTTCATATTTCCGGAGAATACTTTGTTGATGCCGATCAACCCTCCGTCATCCTCCCTGACGAAATAAATGGTCTCTGCATTGGATGCAACAGTTATTTTTGTCAATTCATTATCAGTAAAATATCCCGTCATATTGATCCCACGAATCTGGTTATACTTATTCTCCGCATCCCGGCCAATAATAAATGCTGTATTGTGCAGGATCATCCTCGACAATTGCTTATTTCTGATCCATATCTGAATGGAATCCGCTGTTAATTGGTATTGCTCTGACCATAGGACAGGCTCTTTATATAGACTGATGACAGAATCGGTAAAATTATAATACAATGAATCACACATGCCCTGTATATCAGTTCTGTAAAACTTGGACCGGTTATAAGCATAAAGAGATCTGATGTTTTGAGTCGAATCAAAGGTTGCTCGTAAAGTGTCAGCATGGAGAAAAAGGGAATCCAATTCAGAAATTAAAATTGCTACAGCGCTGTCGGTGATCATTGAATAGCCATCCGGTTTCCTGTATTCAGCATAATTCCCTTTAATGATAATATCCTGTACAGTATCAGTCACAACTACATGATTGAACGCTTTACCGAATCCAATCTTCTGATCATAATACAAACTGTCGCCCTTCATTGATTGCTCACCATGAATGATATAGGCATTCCGGTCATATTGTGAGATATCATCTCTGGTATCATACCAGCCATTTTCACAGTAAATATAGGTGTCACTACTCTCAATCGTTGTAGGCCCAAGAAAATGTGCTGTTTCACTCTCTGTATTGTATTTCAGATTCTCTGAATTCATGATATACCTTGGATTGACAAGAATAACATTTTTCCTGAAGAGAAATTCTTTTTTTTCCGAAAAGTAATATCCGATGTCGCTGTAAAGCTCATTATCCTTATTAATAATCTTGCCTCCTGCAATATACTGTGCAGTCCGGGATAAGCGGTTATAAAACAAATGTTCGGTAGTGAGTGTTGTCTCTTTATCAATTAATTTAACATTATTTTGTATCTCGGCGATCTTTGTATTTCCATCATAAATCAAGTGATCGCCAAAAAGATGGAGCGTGTCACTGGCCTTGAAATGTACGTTGCCAAAAGCTTCAACATTATTTATCTTTTCATTCAGATAGGCACTGTCGCAATATAGGAAAATGCTGTCATGCTCAAGGATAACCTGGCCTGCCAGAACCTGTATATCACTCATTATGTATTTGTTATATTTGATTTCATCGGCCTGGATGAGCCTGATAAGCGTTGTATCCTGAGAAAAAAGATAGATTGGTGAAAGCAGGAATATTAAATGCGCTAAAACAAATAGCTTCAACCTGTATGTGCTGAAATCTGTCATATTCCTGCAAAGGTAAAAATTTGAAAGCCTGCACAGTAAAAAAGTTCTTTATTCCTTTAAAAACTGGTCTGAAATCGAAAAATATTATAATAGAGGCTCTCTCATAATCAGGGACAGTTTCTTTTTTTTACGCTCTGGCTGCCAGGCCTCGCAGTCGCGTTGCGTTGGTTCGTCCCCGCGGCCGTGGAGCAAATAAAATAAATCTAAGTAATAGGTAGATAGATGGGAATTAAAAAAGAGGGTGCCTCACTTTTAACCCAACTTGCACCCCAATACTTGTAATCTATCCTGAACCAATGGTTTGATTTTTTCGATATTCAGTTTCAGGTAACACGGATTTTTTGAGAAATCCGTTTAGGTGATCATTACAAGATTTCACAGAGGTAATTTGCGGTTGTCAGTAAAAATGATTAATTATGCAGCCTGATTTTAAAGGAGGACATTATGTTAAGATCTCTGTTTACTATCATTCTATTTTCATTTTTTTCGCTAATTATTATTTCTTGCGGAAATAAGACAGCTAATACTACAAAGGAAGCACAGGAACAAATCATGCTGAGTGTGGCTGATTTTGATTCATTGGTCCAGCAATATGTAGGAAAGGAAGTTGTTCTCTCAGGGACGGTCGTTCATGTTTGCCGGGAAAGCGGAAAACGGATGTTCCTGATGGACGGTGATTCCAGTAAAAGAGTCAAAGTCACAGTAGGAGGTAATATTTCAAGTTTTGACATCGCTCTTGAAGGCAGTGATATTGTTGTTAAAGGCATCGTTGATGAACTTAAAATAGATGAAGCTTACCTGTTGCAATGGGAAGATGAGATTAAAAAGCAGGAATCTGAAGTACAACAAGATAGTACAGCTTCATCAGGACAGGGGATGTATACAGGTTTAGGGGAAAAAATCGATCAGGGCAATCATCAGAGTCCTTATGATGTAATTAACCAGTACAGGCAAGAGGTTGACGCAAGCGGTAAAGGATTTATTGCCTTTTATTCGATCGTTTGCAACAAAATCGAAGAAAAAAAAGAATAAGCTTCGGGCCATGACCAAAATCAACTGGCGCAAATGGAACAGGGTTTTACACCGTGATTTCGGGTATTTCTTCTTTGGGATGACTTTTATTTATGGCCTTTCCGGAATAGCTCTCAACCACGTCAAAGACTGGAATCCAAATTATATTATTCATGTAACGGGATTCAATATCACAGTTCCTCCTGATATATATACCCTAAATGACAAACAAATAGCTTCACTCCTAAAGGGAATCGGTGAAGTGGATAATTATAAGAAACATTATTTTCCTGATGGAAATACCCTCAAAATCTTTTTAACCGGAGGATCAGCTACAATCCGTCTGACCGATGGTACCGGTGTCATTGAGAAGATCAAACGCAGACCATTATTAAATCAGGTTAACTTTTTACATTATAATCCGGGAAAATGGTGGAAATATTTTTCTGATATTTATGCAGCTGCCTTGATTCTTTTGGGAATAACTGGCCTTTTCATCATCAGGGGGAAAAATGGTATTTCCGGTCGTGGTGCCTGGCTTACTGCTATTGGTATTATCATCCCACTAATCTTCCTTTTCCTGTATTCCTGATTCGGTAAATGGATTTAGGAAAATATTTCCCTGACCAGATCTTCAATTTTTGTACAGGTAATGATCTTGATAGTGAATTTCTGTTTATTCAAACCCTTCAGGTTATATTTCGAAATAAGAATCCTTTCAAAACCCAATCTTTCAGCTTCAGTTATCCGTTGTTCGATGCGGTTAACGGATCTGATTTCACCTGAGAGTCCGATCTCGCCGGCGAAAGTGACCTTTTGGCCAACAGGTATATCAGCATTTGAAGATAGTATAGCAGTGACTACAGCCAGATCGATAGCCGGGTCATCAACCTGAATACCACCGGCGATGTTTAAAAATACATCTTTATATCCCAGCTTGAATCCGCTTCTTTTCTCCAGTACAGCCAGTAACATATTTAAACGTCTAACATCGAAGCCCGTAGATGAACGCTGAGGTGTACCAAACGCAGCTGAACTTACCAAAGCCTGAATTTCTATCAGCATGGGACGCAAGCCTTCAATGGTCGCCGCAATAGCAATACCGCTAAGTTCTTCATCGCGTTGTGCAATAAGAATTTCCGAAGGATCCGGCACCTCCCTGAGTCCATTGTCATGCATTTCGTATATCCCCAATTCAGAGGTTGATCCAAATCGATTCTTGGCAGCCCTGAGAATACGATATACATAATTATGATCACCTTCGAATTGAAGGACCGTATCAACCATATGCTCAAGGATTTTCGGTCCGGCCAGAAGACCTTCCTTTGTGACATGACCTATAAGAATGACAGGTATACCGCTCGCCTTGGCAAAATGTTGCATTTCAGCAGCACTCTCGCGGATTTGAGATATGCTTCCGGCCGATGAATCAATGACATCAGTATGCAATGTCTGGATTGAATCAATGATGACCAGTCCTGGTTTTATCTCATCAATATGTTTAAATATCTCCTGTGTCGATGTCACATTCAATATAAAACATTCCTTGTTCATTATTCCTAAACGATCAGCCCGTAAACGTATTTGCTGGTTACTTTCTTCTCCTGATACGAAAAGTATTCTGGTCCCTTTCATGTTCAATGCTATCTGAAGCATCAGTGTAGATTTACCAATACCAGGTTCACCTCCAATAAGAACAAGAGATCCGTTCACAAGACCACCGCCAAGTACACGGTTGAATTCCTCATCATGTGTATTGATGCGAGGATTATCTGACCAGTTAATATCTGAAATCAATTGTGGTTTTTCCGGTTTACCTGACAGCAGAATATTATGGGTGCTTCCCATGCTGTCATCCCGGTGTATAATTTCCTCCACATAAGTGTTCCATTCGTTGCATGATGGACATTTTCCGATCCAACGGGTCGATTGGGCACCACAATTCTGGCAAAAAAAAGCTGTTTTAGTCTTGTTCATCAAATGAATTTGATTTTTTCCAGCAAAGAAGATGATGAATAACCATGGAGAAAATCGATGAGGAAGACCTCACCGCCCTTAGCTTTGACAACATCGTAACCTACTATATCCGTGAGCCGGTAATCACCGCCTTTTACTAAAATATCGGGTTGAACAGTCTGTATCAACTGATAGGGAGTATCTTCATCAAACAAAACAACCGCATCTACGAAGTATAAAGATGCCAATACTGTTGCCCTCCCAATTTGATCATTCAATGGCCGGTTCGGGCCTTTTATCCGCCGTACCGAAGCATCTGAGTTTAATCCTACGATAAGCACCTCGCCGAGGTCTGCAGCTTTTGACAGGTAATCGATATGACCAAGGTGAATGATGTCGAAACATCCATTTGTGAAAACAATCCGTTTACTTTTGAAGCGCCAGATAGCTAATTGTCTTTCAAGAGCTTGTGCACCCAGAATTTTCGAATCTATTACTTCACGTTTTACCATTGTTTGTTCTGTTTAGCATTGGCAATAAAGTTAAAGAAATTAGTCCTGCAACAATGATCATGACCGTCTGTCCCGTCCAAAGTAACCATCCCATAGCATATCCTTTGGGTTCAGCGATGTTATATATAAACAACGTTTCAGCAACGATAGCCGGATATATGCCGATACCTCCCTGGACGACAATGATGCCGATACTGGCAAAGATAAAAACGGCAAATCCGGCAATGAGGCTGAGTGACTTTGTTTCAGGCAGGCATGAGAAAACAACATAGGTCATTACAAAGTATAACAGCCAGATAAAAATACTATAAAACACAAATAACCATGGGCGTTTTATTTTGGTGAGAGATTTCAATCCCTCAATAAATCCGAAGATGAACTCTTTGATTTTCAAATAAACTTTCGCGTGTGCAACTTTTCTTCTGAAGAAAAAAAGAAAAAAAATGCCAAATAAAAGAATGGCCAAAAAACCTATCAGGAAATAATTATCCACAAGAGAATTGCTGAATTTTTCAGATAATGGCCGATATATCTTCTCTTCTATATAAAGGTGCACCTTGTTGAATTGGAGGGCAAGGTTGATAAAGAAAAGAATTATAAAGGTCAGAAGGTCAACAGCGCGCTCAGTGACCACTGTTCCGAAGGATTTTTGAAATGGTATTTTTTCATATTTTGTCAATACTCCGCAGCGGCTGATCTCTCCAAGGCGGGGCAGGGCCAGGTTGGCAAAATATCCTATAAAAACAGAAAAAAAAACATTTCGGAATCTGGGATTATACCCCATGGGTTCTATGAGCATTTTCCATCGCAGAGTCCGGCCTATGTGACTGAGAATACCCAAACCCATCGAAAGGAAGATCCACCAATAGTTGGCCTGACGGAAAGATTGCAGGATTTCTTTTTTCTCCTCTGCTGTCAGATTACGCATAAAAATCCATATGAAAAATAATCCTATGGCAAGGAAAAAAAGAAATTTTCCAACAGTGATGATAGTCTTCTTCACTGGGGATCAGATTAATTTATTCCGATTATTTGGATATATGATGGTAGGAGTAAATTGCCTGGCTTCATCAAAATCCATGCTGGCATAGGAAGCTATAATTACCATATCTCCAACCATGGCTTTACGTGCCGCCGCACCGTTGATTGCAACAATTCCTGTTCCCCGTCCCTCTTTAATAATATATGTTTCCAACCGTTCTCCGTTGTTAAGATTATATACCTCTACTTTTTCATTTTCAATGAGATTCGCTGCATCCATGAGATCTTCATCAATGGCGATGCTGCCAGCATAATTCAGGTCAGCACCGGTAATAGTGGCCCGGTGTATTTTTGATTTTAAAATATCAATCCTCATAGCACTGCAAAATTACGAAAATAAAACGATATTATCTATAAGTCTGACATTACCGAGATAAACAGCTATACAGGCAATAATATTCGGGCTGTTGTCCCATTTTTCAATGGGAGTTAGAGTTTGCATCTCAACTATCGCAAAATATTCAAGCCTCATAGCCGGATATTTGTCAAACTGATTGCTGACCCAACTTTTAAGTTCTGCAACTGATTGTTTGCCTGCATTATTTTTTACGCCTTGCAGAACCTGATAAATAAATGGAGCCAATGCTCTTTCTCCAGGGGTCAGGCGAGTATTTCTTGAACTCATAGCCAGACCATCCTGTTCCCTGACTGTTGGACAGGCGACAATTTGAACAGGCTTGTCCAGTGTTTTATTCATATGCCTTACGATGGCCAGCTGCTGAAAATCTTTCTCGCCAAAATAAGCCCTATCAGGTTCAATGATTTCAAATAATTTCTTTACGACAATGGCTACTCCGTTAAAATGTCCCGGCCGGTATTGACCTTCCATCAATTTGTCGAGTTGACCAAAATCAAAAACAGTGGTCACAGGTTCAGGGTACATCTCTTCCTCAGACGGCATGAATAATAAATCACAACCATTTTTTTTGAGTTTTTCAAGGTCCGATTCAGTTTCTCTGGGATATTTTTCAAGGTCCGATTTGTTATTGAATTGTATTGGATTGACAAAAATACTGCACATCATATAATCATTTTCCCTTTTGGCTCTTTTTACCAATTCCAGATGGCCTTGGTGTAAGGCACCCATTGTGGGAACAAATCCAATTGTCATGCCCCGCTTCCGGCATAAATCAAGGGTGACTTTTGTCTCATTAATGCGTTTACTGATGATCATAGGATAGGAATTCGAATACGACCTATTTCTTTGCAGATGATTTTAAAATAATATCCAGCAAATCGTCTTCCAGGCTTATTAGAGGCGTTTCAATAATCCGGCCTATTTCGCATTTACGTTTGTAAATGATGAATGTAGGTACTTTTTCTATCTTCAGTCCGCTGATATCCATTGTACGTGCCGTTTTGGCACGATCTACACATATTAACGTCAGTTTTCTTTCTTTATATTTCAGTTGATCCATTACTTTGAAAAACCGTGGAACTTGTTCCTTGGTATCACTGCACCATGAACCCAACACCACAGTTATTTTGTATTTGTTGATGTACTTTCCAAGGGTGGCACAAATTTTAGGATTGGGATTATAATATCTATATTCAGTAGTATATGATTTGGCAAATTCCCCGGTTTGCAATCCTTCACGGGTGCAATATCCAACAAGAACTTCTTTTTGCAGTATGGAATCCATAATGATCTTATTCTTTTCCTGCGCCTCAAGAACAAAAAAAGTGGAGAAAGATAGGACCATCAAAACTATTCTTTTCATAGAAATTGATTTTAAACGAAAAGCAAAGATAGAAGAAATTCACCTGTCAGATGAACTTCAATTTCAATTGGGTAAAAAGAAAAGAGCCCTGTAATTACAGGACTCTTCTTTCCAAACTAACCTAAACTGAAACTATGAGAAAAGCGACAAGGTGTCTTCTAATGAAGCATATAATAACATTTTTTATCTATAGGTGAACATTTTACCAGGTTTTCTTCCCTGTACAATTCTTTAACGATTTTTTCAGTATCAAAAGGAATATCGTCAATATAAACTTCTTCTTCGAGAGTAAATTTATCCGCACCTGGCTTAGACATTACCTTCTTTGCGATCAGTTCAGTATTAAAAGGGATATCATCGATATAAGCTTCTTCTTCAAGGATAAAGGTCGCTGGTGGTATGTCCGAATAACTCAGGTTAACAATCATGAGGAATCCAAGAATCATTATAAGGTTGGTTGCTTTCATTTGACATGTAAATTTTTATTGTGAAATAATGTGTTTCCAAATATAGCCAATACTGTGCCATAGTATGTATTGTACTGATTTTATGTTTCTTACATAATAACATAATGTACATTTTCTGATAGGTTTGTGTCCATTTTCATACGAAAATGTACACTAGCGAACATGATCCTGGTGGTTATCAGTATCTCTTGAGGCTAAATACTATTTTGATGCGCCAGGTAAAGTAATTTGCAGAATTGAATTCGAATATATTTATTTTTTTATTGTTATGTTTTCTCGTATGTTTTAATGCGAACAGAGGTGATGTTCATTGAAAAAGAGAATTGGATTGAGAATGTTTTTCTTTTGATGTACTTTTCTTTTGCGTGTCCAAAAGAAAAGTACGAAAAGAAAAAGACAGCCTGGGTTTTCGGCGACCCACTTAGGGCTCGATTCCTAAGCCAGCCAAGCCGTTCGGTCACTTCGTTCCCTCACTTCTCCGTCTGGCTTTAACGGAATCTTCGCCCAGTGGGTACCCCGCCTGCAAACCCTAAGGCATTTTAAGGACTCCGCTCATAAAAATCACGTGAAAAAAATTGAGCACGAAGGCGTTAAAAAATTTATGCTGTTTGACCCCGATTTTAATCGGGGGAGTTCATAAATTTTAGCCTGAGTGCTCAATTTTTAGTAATTTTTATGCAGCGGTGACTTTTATTTCCTTCTTTCTTTGTGTGGCAGACAAAGAAAGAAGAAGAGAAAAATAATGAAAAAGTCTGCATCTATGAATAAAATCTTTAATTTCAGAACTACACTACTCAATCTCCAGCACATCAAAATAAGAGTTACCCTTAATATTTCGTAACTTAGTCTGAAATACCAAAATCATCTTCATATAATAAGAAGACAATGAAACGTAATCTATTATTATAGGTTTATTGCTGGAGAGCTTCAGGAAACCAGAAAAGTTATAATGTTAAGATGATTGGTATTCTTCAATACACCGGATCAATCTGAACTGTACCCTGGCTCTCTTTAAATTGTGCTCTGGGCGATGGATCTTAAAATACTTATCACCATTTAAATAGTCAGTCAGAAACCTCAGTCCGATAATAAAAGTCATATAGTTTGGTGAGAAAGGAAGCCATTTTCTTTCTTCGGGGGTAAAAAATGATTCAACTTCCTGTAAATAACTCCTGTTAAAGGCTTCATAGAATATATGATTAAAATGTACATTCTCAATATCCTCTTCATCTTCTGAAGCCGAATTGGCAAGGGTCCTGATGGCATCACCATAATCATAATGGATATATCCATGCATCACAGTATCAAGATCAATTAAACATAATGCACGTCCATCAGAATCAAACAGGATATTATTGAACTTGGTATCATTATGTGTCACTCTCACAGGTATTCCCAATGTATGTAACTCATCACTCATCTCTCTTAACTTATCGCACTGCGCTTTAACAAACGTGTATTCTTCCCTGATATTCAATAACCTGTTTAATGGATCATCCATAACAGCCTTATCAAATTCCATTTCACGTTTAAATAGATCATGGAAACCTGGAATGGTTTCATGTAAGTTGGCATCCAGGTCAGAAAGCAAAGCCTGAAATCTGCCGATAATTCTGCCTGCCTCAAAAGCCTGGTGCACATCGCTTACCTTTTGATAAGTATAACTATCATTAATATATTGATAAACTCTCCAGTAATCCGATTGAGAATCCTGATAATATAATTGACCATTATTTGCCGGGATACACATAAGTGTTTCCCTGTCGGGATTACTGCCAGGTATAGAAATCAGGCGTTTACGTATATGAGAGGTCACTATTTGGATATTTTCCATCAGAGCAGGAATGTCCCTGAAAATATGATTGTTGATCTTCTGAAGGATATAATCCGGCATCTCCTTTTGACCAGTCCTGATAAGAAATGTATCATGTATATGTCCCGAACCATAGGGTTCGCAACCTGAATAATTCCCCTTGATCAGAAAATAACTGATAATTGATGGTATTCTGTAAAGTAAGTCACTTTGCATTAGTTCCAGAGGTTTTCAGGATAACGCCCTTTTGCGACAAGATTCCTGATATTGTGAATAACCTTTTCCCTGTCTTCCTGATAGGTCATTCCAAACCATTTTTCATGACTGTCCAGGACTTTAACCTGGATTATTTCCTTACTGACAAGGTCGCCAATGACAGATGGCAATAAAAACTCAGCGCTGATGCTCCCTGCATTTATCCTGATAAATTCATTAAAGTATTTTTTGAGATAAACAAATAATAATGGTGTAAAACCCCATATATTCATCGACACAATGGTTTTTTCATCTAGTAATTTGAAATTCCCATCCTCATCCTGATACCTGATATCCTTTTTTGTTTTTGAAACATGGGTTCTTTCGACGATAGTTTTCAGATAACCATCAGCAGAAATCTGACATATTCCCCTGGAAACAAAACCATGTTCCGACAAGGTATTTTTTATGTGGTAGCCGGCAAGACAGTATGTATTTGTGTCATCCATTTGTAGACCGGAAAGAAATTTTGCGGTCATATCAAAAGAACTATAGCCATAATAATCGTCGGAATTGATAACAGCAAATGGTGTTTTTATTTTATCAGCTGCCATTAACACAGCATGCCCCGTGCCCCATGGCTTCAGGCGATCAGCAGGAACCAAGGAACCTGGAGGGATACTGGAAAGTTCCTGAAATACATAATCAAGATTGACTTTGCCTTCAAGTTTCCTCAAAACAACCTCTTTGAAATCATTTTCTATATCCCTCCGGATAATAAAAACTACCTTTTCAAATCCAGCTCTTATGGCATCGAAGACAGAATAGTCGATGATGGTTTCGCCTGATGGACCAACTCTATCCATCTGTTTCAGAGTTCCATACCTGCTACCGATACCGGCAGCCATAATCAATAATGCTGGTTTCATATATTAATCCATTTTAAGCTTCCTCCATACCCGGAACAAAAAAAATCCTGAGATTATAACGATTGCTGTTAGTATTATTGCAAGCATATATTCTTCATATATCCAGTTTCCGATTGAAAATAACATACTGTAGATGAACACGGATCCCAGCACCATGCAAAGAATTCCAATTGGCACATCCCACCCGCCTTTGTCACTTGTATCGACAGGATCATTATCTGCTCTGGCCTGTTTTACCACTTTTTTCCATCCTGGTCCTCCTGGCTGGATAAGTCGGTAAAACTTTCTAAGTGTTTTAGTATCTGCTGGTTTAGTCGTCAGAGCGACCAATATCCAGGAAAAGGATGTGACACCGACGCCCACAACCAGTTGCATTGCAGTGCTGAGTATTGGTAATCCGGTTAAGGGATGGATAAACTGAAAATATAATGCGATTACGAAGGAAACGATCATGGCCGTGATCTCGCTATATGCATTCACACGCCACCAGAACCAGCGAAGGATAAAGATAAGTCCTGTTCCTGCTCCGATCTGAAGAACGATGTTAAATGCCTGCAGTGCATTGCTTAGTAACAGGGCGAAGATTACAGTCATGATCATGAGAAATACAATAGATAGCCGTCCAACCAGAACCAGACGTTTTTCACCAGCAGCAGGGTTGATAAATCGCTTATAAAAATCGTTGACTATGTATGACGATCCCCAGTTCAGATGTGTCGAAATAGTAGACATGTAGGCTGCCAGTAAAGATGCAACAACGATGCCGATAAATCCGTTCGGTAAAAGACTTAGCATTGCCGGATAGGCAAAGTCATTTTTAACAAAATGAGGATCAGCATTAGGAAAAGCAGACTGAAGCGATGCGATGTCAGGGAATACGATGAGTGAAGCCAGAGCTACAATGATCCATGGCCAGGGTCGAAGAGCGTAATGCATTGCATTAAAAATTAATGTAGCCTTTATAGCGCCTTTTTCCGACCGGGCCGATAACATACGCTGGGCTATATAGCCTCCGCCACCCGGCTCGGAACCAGGATACCATACACTCCACCATTGAACAGCCAGAGGGAGTATTAAAAGTGTAATAAGCGCATCTCTATTCGAAAAATCAGGTAACAGGTTAAGTTTCGGCATGACAGCGACATTTGTGATCAATCCATGGATGCCATTGACCTGAGGTAACCTTACTACAATTAAAGCAGCACCAATAGCGCCTGCCATAGCAAGAAGAAACTGGAAGAAATCCGTGAATAAAACTCCTCGCAATCCACCAAGAGTGCTGTAAAGGGCAGTTATGACCAATGCGATGATCATTGTCAAGGCTGGAGGCCAGCCCATCATCACTGCCCCAATCTTAATAAGGGCCAGCGACACAAGGGCCATGATAAGGATATTAAAGAAAAAACCCAGGTATAATGCCCTGAATCCACGGACAAAAGCAGCCATTTTACCGCTGTAACGTATCTCATAAAACTCCAGGTCAGTAAGCACCTTTGAACGTCGCCATAGCTTGGCATAAATAAACACCGTCAGCATTCCGGTTAATAGGAAAGCCCACCATGCCCAGTTACCGGCAACACCATTTTGACGGACAATGTCAGTGACCAGGTTCGGTGTATCACAGGAGAATGTTGTTGCTACCATCGACACACCCAGTAACCACCAGGGCATGTTGCGTCCTGACAGAAAAAATTCGGTATAGCTTTTCCCCGATTTCTTTGAAGCTATAATACCAATAATCAACGAGAGTATGAAATAGGCAACAATTATTGACCAATCCGCAAGGTTTAGAATCATATGGATGATATTTATAAGCTGCAAGCTACAAGCTGCAAGCTTCCAGCTTGAGGCTATTCCACGGTTAATTCATCTATAAATACCCACGCTTTACCGCCCCTGCCCTTATGCCAGTCGGGACAAACACCGATGCTTTTTGCTTTTATACTTATATATTTTGCATTTACAGGTTCAAAAGAAGAAGTAAATTCCTGCCTGAAGCTGCCGCCCTTTCTTTCGGAAATAGTATCGGGTAAGTTTTTTACGATGCTGTAAGTCAAACCATCCAACGAAATAGAATATTCAACTGAAGTCGGGAGCCATATCCATACATTAATATCCTGCAGGTAACCGGAAGAAATCTTACTGATTTGTTTTTCATCACCAAGATCAATGATCAGGTCGGCATCCTGGAGGAATCCCTGCCATAGACCATCTTTGTAATTATCTGAGGCAAGTACGCCATCTACAAGTGTTATATCGCCATTGCCATCATAAAGTTTTGAACAGGAGCTGATATAGTTTACTTTCTTTCCCGTTGCCTTATTGACCAGGAAATGCTGTTCTGCAAATCCTATTTTCTGATTTTCTGAGAAAACAGCAGCCTTAAGCAATGCAGAATTACTTATGCGTATTGGCTCTGAATATAAAGGAGAATTTAAACCGGGATTTGTTGCGTCCAATGTATACCTGATGGATGCACCCTGATGGATCGTGCTTAAGTTGATCCTGATACCCTCTGTGTCCAAGCCTGGTTCCACTGTCATTTCAATGTCCGGAACGAGTTCCATCAGGTCAAACCATGCTGTTCCCTTACTGATCAATTCCAACCCCGGACACAGATGGATGTTTCCTTTCCCGGGCTGAATATCCCAGGAATTCAAAATATACTTTTCCCAATCATAGTTCAAAGTGAAGTTTCCCGATTTATTTCCCAGGGATAAAGTAAATTGCAATTGCTTATCAGGTGCCTGTTTCCTGTGAAACAACCTGTAAATAAAATTTGTCCCTTTCCAAATCGCATAATCCTGGCTTTGTTTTGCTTTTGCCCATATTGATAAGGAATAGGAACGTTTATTTTTTAAAAGCATGGGATAAAAAGAGAGGCTGACACCTTTTTCTTTTACTGGTGTGGTAAGCCGGATTGAATGGCTGCCTTGTAATGAAACACGGGAATCGGTGAAATAGGTTGCCCCTCTGTCTTTCCCGGGTTTTGCATAACATGCTGATGGGATACCGGGTACAGGACTGTTCTCAAACCCTGGATCGACAATCAAATTGTGTGGATTGACAGGCATTTTATCGGGCTCGTCAAGGATACTTAATATATATAGCCTGGTCCCAAGGCCATCAATTATATCCTCAATCCTGCCTTCTTTCACGGCAATCTTTCTATTCTCAAAAAGAACATCGGCCTTACCGGAGTAAACACTGTCAGCAATACGAATTGTAAATTGTCCGGGTTGGTTTTTTGTATTTACGGCAATGATGAGTGTCGAACCATCCTTTTCCCATGCTTTGGTCCTTATATCCCCTGACGATGAAGAAACCTCAGGTTGATCCTCAAAGGATAATAAGAAAGGTGTGAGTTCAGCCGTCTCAAGAGCAACTGTGCTGCATTCACTCCACATAATTGTGGATTTTGGAAATGCATTAAGCCCTGTCCTTATGAAATATTGAATCCCTGAAACATTATTGAGGATCGCCAGGTACGTCATTGTACGCACTTCCTGAGGTGTCGGTTCACGTGTCCACCATTCGTTGCCTCCGAAAGCCTGTGGAACGATCCAGACGGGTTTTTCAGGATAAAAATCCTTGAAAAGTGTCTTAGCCGCCTGGTCAGCTTCTGTCACAGGACCATTTGGAATGGGATATGGGTCAGCCATCACAATATCCATCACATTTTTATAAGCTTTGGCTGAAGAAGGTGTGACGAATACTATACTAACAGGATGATAGGGATCTAATTCTTTTATCAGATTATATGCTGCACGAAGTGAGTCGGCCTGAACACCCTGTCCGTCAGGTTCATCGCTGATATACCATGCCAGTAAAGCCGGATGGTCGCGGAACAATTCTATTTCTTTCCTTAATAACTTTTGTTTTTCCTGCTGTGATTTATAGGATTTCCTGCCTTCACTCTCTCCCCCGCCGCCACATACACTCAGAACATTATAATGCACTTTCATTCCAATTTCAGCACAGCGATCCATGTATGCCTTACGCTCTTTAAGGGTTTTCCTGTCAATTTTCTGATAGGGTGACATCATGTTGAATCCCTTCACATATTCTTCTTCCGGAAATGTAGGATAAACAGGTGATCCACAATAAAATCCAAAAGGGAAAAAAGGGAGGTCATCAACAATCAAACCTCCGCTGTAATGATCAATCTTTACTTCATTAGGATGTGGAGGCAGCTTAATTACAATAACATAAGCTGAATTCACCCACATATTATCCACATAAAATGAGCAAACTATCGTATCGGTACCAACCGGGAAGGCATCGAGTGGAAAATTTATTAATCCTCTGGTCTTTCCCTTTTCCACCGGAACACCTCTGACCAAATAACGGTATTTATATGCCAGGTCGATCTTTATCTCTTTATTGAGCAAATCCTCGGGGACCAAGACAAGAACCTGTCCGGCTTTTTCGGTTGTATAATAATTATACCTGGTCAGGGCTTTGAAATCTTCATAACCGGCGACAAGGCAGCTCGAAATAAATAAAGTCAGTAACAGGAACAGTAAATGTTTGATCATGGGATATATAAAAGAATTTCCTTTCTGCTAATTTAATTGACTTCAAAATTAAGCCAATTGTCATTACCAAACGACTCAAATGCCCTTTGCTTTTATAAAATGTAAATAATCTTGAGAAAAGTCATCCAACGACAAATATGGGAAGTATATTATCTGTTACGGATCATGATCTTCAGCCATTCGACCTCATTCTTCATTCGTATTTGAGTGCATTCAGGGGGTTGCGTGTTGATACCCGGAGGGTCTGAAAACTCACGGTACCCAATGCTATCAGGATGGATAGCAAGGCCGCGGCCAGGAAAAGCCCTACGGATAAACGGGTGTGATATTATTCCTGAACATAAGAAACGTTTTGATGGGGGACAGGTAAAAGACGCTTCAGATGTAATTTATTTTGTTTAGCCTGGTTAGGTCAGTGTGTTCAATGAATATTCCCCTATAAGAAATATGCTTGTTTATGGCGCATATATTGCCCATTTATCAAATTTCTGAAGAAAGATGAGGTTGATGCATTAATTGAGAAATATATATTAAAGTCATCATCAAACAAAAGAAG
Organism: Bacteroidota bacterium; assembly: GCA_026391695.1. Lineage (NCBI taxonomy): Bacteria > Pseudomonadati > Bacteroidota > Bacteroidota bacterium. The sequence continues at coordinate 5,495 of JAPLDP010000068.1, read as the reverse complement.
GTTTGAAGCTAATATTAAAAGGATGATGGGGAAAAATATCAGGGAGATATTTTTGAGGATCAATAAAAATATATAAATAATTTATTCTTCGATTTTTGAATGATGTTTACAGATAATACATTTACATGTGGGTACAGAATAATGCCTAATACCAACCACAGCATCATCTTTCCTGTCAGCCCTTTTATATATTTCTTTGAATAATTCTTCCTCACCCTTTTCAACATATCGTCTAAGTAAATAACAACATAGATCAGCTATTTGAACCATGCTTGTCAATTGAGAATTTACAAACAATGGTGTCTCAATTATGTTTTTAATTTTTGTCCATAAAGTTCCCTTTTTATGAAATTCTTTCATTAATTGCGTATGCTTTTTGGCTATTGTTTCGTTATTATCATGAATAATTAATCCATAATTTAAGATGTCTCTCTTTGGAGAACTGAGTTCTGTTTTTTGACTGGCATCCAATATTTGTAAAAAATGTTCAAATCTGGAAACAATCTGATCAAACGCTTGTTCATCAATTGATTGTTTGGCGACTGAAGGGTTCCAGTATAATTTGTCAATACATTCAGCAAACAATCTTGCGAATCCCCATTTACCAATACATGTCACAAGTTCTGTTATGTATTCCTTCCTTTCTTTTAAAGTCAAATGAATATAATCACGAGTGTGTATATAATTCTTTTTTGTTTGTTTATAAGCTTTATTATATTTAGGATTTGATTGTAATTTATGCAAATAGATATTTCTATATTTTTCAACTTCGCTTTTCCTTTGAAAATTGGGAAGTTTCTCAAAATCCTTTATTAATTCTTGCTCATGATAATTTCTTAATATCCATGAAGTATGTATCTCCGTGTTTTCTAAGCTATACTTCTTTTTAATTCTGTTAATATCGATTTCACACGTTTTCCATTTCCAAACAGGAATAGTAAATCCGGTTAATACAAAATGAGTTGAGGCGTCACTCATATCAGGAGTCCCCGCCTCATCAATGTAACAGAAATACATAAAAAGGAATTTGCAGAAATAAAAAAAGCGACTGGTGATGGGGAACATGTCCCCTCCTTGAGACGCTATGCGACTCTTTCCAGACGCACAACAAAGTTATAATAAAAATATATACGAATGCAAGTTTTAAATAAAAAAAATTTCAATCCCATTGATTATGTTTGTTTTACAAGTAAAAAATAAAGAAAATTATCAACGATTAATCAAAACAATTAAATTATTATTACTACCTTCATCTATAACATTGCCTTATTCTTTCGTATTTTGCAGATGAAATCCTAAATAGTTGGCAGTAATTTAAGAAAAGAGACAAAAATGAACGGTATGAAGGATGCACGTTCAGTTGAATCTCTTATTACTATTTATTTGCGTCTCTTGAAAAGGAAGAACTGGATATAGTAGCAGGGGCATATTATTTTTTTATTCGAAAGGGCAAATCCGGTACAGAAGCGACGCTTATCAAGGCATTGAATAAATATGGAAATGAGTATATGGCTACGACTTTTCTAAACAGTGGGAATAGTCAGTTAAAAGAAGCAGCAACAATTTAGGCAAAGGAAAATAATTATATTATTACTTTTAAACCTGGTGAGGGTGGCATTAATTGGGGAAGCAGTAACTGAATCCAATTTCCCCAAATATTTTGAGCCTACGTGAGTAAATGTATCGTTACAGGTGATACTTCAGGCGGAGTATCAGACATTGACACCAGACGAAAAACTATTACGAAGCATACTGAAACAACATCTCGATATGACGCTGGAGAAGGCGATAGAAGCATTGGACGAGCTATCGTAGAAGAACATTCTCTCTCCTATAATGTAAAATGCCCTTAGTTACCTACCATTATGCCAATACACGAATGATCTATCTCAGAGGTATTCTGATACCACTCACAGTGAGATTGTGCGTAAAACATGGGTATAGAGGAGTAAATATGGACATTTTTTGGCCAGTCGGTATAGGACTTCAAAAGGGTCATTGTGCCAGAGCAAATTTTTGTCTTCTTGTTCACAAATTATAAAAGACTACGTCATATCATTTTTCTCTGAATATTTGTACCTTTACTCCTTGACCGCAAAACGACGGGGAAGTTATTAGACGGACTCTCATTAGGCGACATTTATAAACCTAAAAATCATACATCATGACAAATGAAATTAAAATTTTTCCGAACATTCCAGTATCACACTGGATAAAACTTAGACAACAGTTTAAAAGGAGTATTCCCGGATCAGTTTCGATTAATTATCTTAGTACAGTTCTTGGAATCTCAGAAACTTCAGCAAAGGTTAATACTTTACCGACATTAAAACTTATTAACCTCGTTGATGAAAAGGGAAATACCAATCAAGAATTAGCAAAAAAATTTCGAGATGATTTACAATACAAATCTTTTTGTAAAGATTTGCTTGAAGCAAATTATCCGCTAGAAGTTAGAGATGTATTTCCTGATACTAATGTAGAAAGAGATAAAGTCAAATCTTGGTTTATGAATCACTCTGGTGTTGGAGATTCAGCAGCTCAAAGATTTGTAGCATTCTATTTTATTTTGTTAGAGGCCAACCCTAATCCTGAATCATCTGGGCTAACAACACATCCTCCTGATTCAAAAAAAATACCATCTATTGTAAAAAAGGCAGAAAAAAAAGCCGTGACAGCTAAACAAGAGAAACCAAGGGATGAAGAATCACATGAAAAAATAGAGGAAGGAAAAGGGAAAGATCATAATTTCCCTGGTTTAAATATTAATATCCAAATTCATATTTCCTCTGATGCTACACCAGACCAGATTGAGAAAATTTTTGAAGCTATGTCTAAACACATTTACAAGAATAAATAGCAATGCCAATAGATATTTTAGAAAAAGCATTAACAATAACTGCTGACATCGTTAAAGTTGCCCCTAAACACTGGTTACCTCCTTCGGAAGGAAGTCCTGCTCAAAGTGAGATGGTCATATATAAGCCTTTATATAACGGAACAAGAGGATATATTGAAAAAATTGCTAACCAAATTAATGGCTGCTATGAAAAAGGTTGGTTCGATGCCTGTGCGGTTATGATTCGAAGATTGCTTGAGACATTGATTATTGAAGTATTTGAATCGAAGAATATTGAAAATAAAATTCAAAAAGGTGGAGATTTTATTTATTTACGTGATCTGATTAATGTCATATTATCAGAAACATCTTTTAACCTTGGAAGAAATACCAAAAAGGCATTACCAAAACTTAAAGATATTGGGGATAAATCTGCACATAGTAGACGGTTTATTGCAATTCGTCAAGATATTGATGATATTAAATCAGATTTAAGAGTAGTTATTCAAGAATTATTAATATTATCCGGAATTAAAATATAAACACCACCCAATGATGTGCGCAACGCCAATGGAGAAAGGTTAACTACTCCATCTTTTTCAGACCACAAAGCAGCACTTGCAAGAGAGAGTAATTTTACTAACCTACAACAAGGATTTATGACTATATTTATATTTTGAATAACGAAAATAATGGATGACTTAATAAATAAGCTAAAACCTAACACCATCGTTAAAGGCAATCTGTTCCCGGAACAAGTTCATGTTATTATAACTATGCCATTCGGCAACTCCATTAGACTTATTGGTCGTGGTGACAGCAACCAAGTTTATGATTTAGTGATACCCGAAGACAAATTTTCGGAAATTGAATTTGTTGAGCAAGGTTCATACAATGGGGATGCTCATAAATTTAGTTAGCGGTGGAAGCTATTCGGCTAGGATTGGCATACGAATATGATCCTTTTTTCTCCCTTTCAATAGCGCGCATCGACCCATTACCGCACCAATTGGAAGCAGTTTATGAGTATTTTCTTAAACTGCCGCGAATTCGATTTTTATTAGCTGATGACCCGAGTGCAGGTAAAACTATTATGGCAGGTTTGTTAATTAAAGAACTCAAAGCACGTGGTTTGATTAATAGAATATTGATAGTTACTCCTGCAAACTTAACCTTTCAATGGCAACGTGAACTGAAAGATAAGTTCCGTGAAAACTTTAGCATTGTTAGAGGCGATGTCCTCAGAGCAAATTATGGAAGCAACCCTTGGCAAGAAATGAACCAATTGATTACATCTGTTTCATGGGTATCATTACAGGAGGATGCTAACCAAAGTTTGCTCAGGGCAACATGGGACTTAGTAATAGTGGATGAAGCTCATAAAATGAGTGCTGTTGACGAGGAACACAAAACTTATGCCTATCAGTTAGGTGAGGCTTTATCAGAAAGAACAGATCATTTTCTCTTAATGACAGCTACTCCTCACAAAGGTAATCCCGATCATTTTCAATTATTTCTTAAATTACTGGACAAAGATGTTTATGCAGATATTGCATCACTCGAAGAAGCTATTAAACAACATGAAGCACCATTCTATTTACGAAGAGTTAAAGAAGCATTAGTAACATTTCCTGATCCAGAAACCGGTATAGTAAAATCACTGTTTACTAAACGTACCGTTCAAACTATTGGTTTTAAAATTGAAGATGAAGAATGGGATTTTTACAATGAACTCACAAAGTATGTTGAAGACCAATCCATAAGGGCAGCTGCTGATAATACTGCTCGTGGCAGGGCTGTCGGTTTCATTATGGCTATGTTGCAAAGACGTTTTGCTTCCAGCTTATATGCTGTTCGCAGAAGTTTGGAAAGAATGAGAGATAGAAGGGATGAAATTCTTAGAGATCCTGATGCATATCGTCAAAAACAAATTCAAAACCGTTTACCGGAAAATTTTGAAGACTTGACTGATGAAGAACAACAAAATATTATTGAATCTTTAGAGGATGCTGTTATTACTTATGATCCTATTGAATTACGTCAGGATATCGATCGTCTGAATCGTTTGATTACTCAAGCTAAACAACTCGAATCACTGGAAATTGAGAATAAAATTGTAGAACTTAAAAAAACCCTTACTAGACAAGGTATTTTTACTGATCCTAAAATGAAATTGCTCGTATTCACAGAACATAAGGATACTTTGGACTATTTAGTAGGTGATGGTAAAGATGGTAGGCCATTAGGCAAATTGGTTGAATGGGATTTGAAAACCACACAGATACATGGTGGGATGAAAGTTGGCGACCGCAATACACCTGGATCCCGTATTTATGCCGAAAAGGAATTTAAAGAAACTGCACAAATTTTAGTAGCCACCGAAGCAGCTGGTGAAGGTATCAATTTGCAGTTTTGCTGGCTTATGATTAATTATGATATTCCTTGGAATCCAAACCGATTAGAACAACGTATGGGACGTATTCATCGATACGGTCAGGAGAAAGACTGCCTAATTTGTAAGCCTTCGGCCTGATGCATATTGACCGGTAATGCAAAATTAGTTTTATTTCCGGGCGATTTTATTTCAGATTATGCGGAAGCAGTTCCTCCAGGCGTTGGATGGATTGATCCGGGATGCGGGTGAGGACTTTGGTGA
>JAPLDP010000067.1 GCA_026391695.1 Bacteroidota bacterium | reverse complement strand
AACATACTTCCCGTTATTCATAACCTTGTGATTTTTCACAAAGCTATCGCACAAATCAAATCAAAAAATCAAAGAACGCTTATAATTAAATATATATCAATAAATTACAAATAAAACTAATAAGTTAACGCATCACTAATGGTTTAATTCTATAAAAGAGTGTGAACATAATATTTATTCATAGTCACTTTTTAGTTTATGAGATTCTAAAATTATGAAGATCATATGCGATTTCCAAATATTTGAGGCAAGATTTTAAAATTAAAATCCGAGAAATCAAAAGTCTGCGATAAGTCTGTTAAATCATTCCGGGAAATTCTGATCTCTTGTTGGTTTTTATTAGTACTTGATATTGAGATCACTTAAAGAAAAAATCGTGCGTTGCAGGGCTTTATTTTGAGTCGGGGGGAAGATTATGACAATTTTTATTTAGTTACAGTAATAATTCCTATCGATGTCGTCAAGGCAGTTATATGAGTTTATCACAATGGGACCATCTTAGTAGAAGCCGCTACTTTTTGTCGGAGTTTTAATGATTTTCAGTCAATATTTTTGTATAACTCGTGATGAAAACCAGGCAGCAATTGATTCAATGTCTTTTTGTCCTTCTGCTACTTCTAATACTAGTGATATTAATTCTTCATCTGTAATTTCCGATTTTAAAATGAAATTATTTTTTTCAAGAAACAATAAAGCGGCTTCCAGTCCAGTCCGTTTTGTTCCATCATTAAAAATGTGATTACAGACAATATTGTATAGATAGATTGCTACTTTACTGGAAATGTTAGGATAGAGTTCTATCCCAAACATTTCTGTCTGTACAACTTCTATCAAATAATCAAGTGCATTATGATTTTTAACATTGTCGGGTGGTAAAAATAACCCTCCAAATCGGAGGGTCATTTGTCTATTGATTAAAATAATTTCGTTTTTGGTCAGATAATTCACATTCAAGAGAGAGCTTGCCAAACATTTATGTACCTGTCTAAATGCTTATCAAGAATCTGTAAAAAAGTAGGTCTGCTATCATTTACAGAAAAATCATCATTCAAAATAGGGAAAATATTTGAAGGCTGAATTATATAAATGCTGATTGTAGGAATACCAAAGCCAATATACTCATTAGAACCCTTAACAACTTCAGGAATAAACCCAGTATTTTTTAGCATTTCTTTTTTCATAATGCAAAGTTATTAAATTTTTTCGAGAATCTTTGTCAAGTCTTTATATTTTATCCAAGTAAATTTTGAATAATTTGTAATCAAGGCAATGTCAACAGAACCGCCAACTGTCGGGATCATATTGGCAAAACGCTGAAAATTAGTAGTAGTGTTAATAAGAAATTCAACATAATCAATTGCATCTTTTAACGAGAATGAACCATAATTTGGAGCTCGGTTTGTTCCTTGTCCAATTTCCCAAATTTTTCTTACAACTTCTGTGTCACCACTTACAGTGCATCCTATTCCGTCAATCATTTTTGAAATAGGGGTTTCTCCAATTGCAACATCTACGGTATGTCCGAATAAATCATTTGCGGTTTCATATCCAACAACATGAAAGCCCATTACTATTTGCCCTTTTATTAGTTTTTGTCCACTAGTTTTTAATTGTTCCTGCAACTGGTTAGTAAAGTAATCCATTAAGATTTCACCTGTTTCTGAAACTGATTTTACTTCCTTTTTTGTGCTCAATTCCAGATTTTTAATGTGATTGTAAATTGTTCTATTATTAATTACTGCACTTCCAAAAGTAGCTACTCCAAATTTGTCTTGAAATGAAAATAATTTCTGTGCATACGAGAATGTGGAAGTTGGCATCATAATAGGAGGAAGTATCAAATCTCCAAAAGGAATTTCTTCTCCTGTTTTTGGATTCTTTACCTTAAAATCCTTTACTCCAGGCTGAATAGCAACCTGTGCGGTTTGCAAACTGTCAGCAGCCAACACAACACCATCAGGAACTCGTAACGAAACTACTAGTGTCATCTTATTTATTTATTGCAAAGATAGTAAAATAATTTTACTTTTGATAAGTAGTTGTCAAGTTGTACAGTCATCCGAGCAGTGGTCACTGGCAACTATATAGGATTTCATCTGCAAATTACGAAAAAAATAAATATTAAAGACAGATCGATATTATTTGCAGATAAATCCGGGTTGAACGCCTGTCCCGGTTTATCGGGAAAGCCACCTGTAAATCAATTAGATCATCCATGTGAAAGCAACATTTGATAAACTTATTAATAAGGCACTTTTAGGACCAGTCACTCACGGCCAAAACTAAAATCCCAAATCAAAAATCAAATCAAAAATTCCCCAATTGGGAGATTTTCAATTTTCGATTTAATTGGTGAGAAAAAGCTGATTTATGAGGGGAACGATTTGTCGATTTTTGGGATTAATAGAAAAATACTGCACCAGTGAGAAAGGAAATTGAAAGAAGATTAACAGGCCTGTCTGTAAATATTATTAAGCTTAGCCGCGAATTTGACGACAGTTACATATCACAACATTTAAAGAATCAGGTTACACGGTCGGCAACAAGTGCTGCTTTGAATTATGGCGAAGTGCAAGGAGCGGAATCTAAAAATGATTTTGTCCACAATCAAAAATCAAGAATCAAATTGAAAATCCCCCAATTGACAATTGACAATCGCCAAATAAAAGCCGGATGCCGCATCGAGCGGCATCCGGCTGGTGGGCCCACCTGGATTCGAACCAGGGACCTACTGATTATGAGTCAGTTGCTCTAACCGGCTGAGCTATAGGCCCGACATGGGTGTGGGTGTGAGGGTGGATACAATATTTTATTAATAGGGAGTGCAAATTTAAGAAATGTTAGCCATATAGCAATTCCCGATTTGATTTTTTTTATCGGGTTCTTCTGGCTGCAAGGTCATCATTATTTACCGTATTTCTCAAGAATTTCATCAAACAGGTTGATGATATCTCCATAATTGTCAGTCTTGACCAGAGCCATTTTAAATAGTTTAAAATCTAATAATCCCTTAAAATAGTTGCCATAGAATTTCCGCATCTCCAGCACGCCTCTTTTTTCACCTTTGAGCTCTATAGATTTGTTTAAGTGGATGCTGCACACCCTGATGCGTTCGCTGATTTCGGGTGGAGACAGCAATTCACCGGTAGTGAGATAATGCTTTATGTCGCGGAATAGCCATGGATTGCCTGTTGCGGCCCGACCGATCATGATCCCGTCAACATGGTACGTCTTTATTACTTCCTGTGCTTTCTGCGGTGAGTCAATGTCCCCGTTGCCGATAATTGGTATCTGTATTTTTGGATTATTTTTTACCTCACCTATCAGTGTCCAGTCAGCCCTGCCCCGGTACATATGAATGGCAGTCCTGGCATGAATAGTCAGAGCTTTAATGCCTGTATCCTGTAAACGTTCCGCCAGGTCGGCAATGCACTTGTTTGATTCATCCCAGCCCAGTCGTGTCTTGACCGTAACCGGCAAGACTGTGGCATTGACAACTGCCTGGGTCATTTTCAGCATCTTAGGGATATCCTTAAGAAGAGCTGCGCCACTGCCTTTGCTCACCACTTTTCGTACCGGACAGCCAAAGTTCAGATCAATGAGATCGGGATTGGCTTTTTCGGCTATCCTTGTTGCAGCAACCATCGAGTCAATATCATGCCCGAATATCTGGATGCCAATAGGACGTTCTTCATCAGATAATATAAGTTTGTTAAGGCTTTTCCTCGCATTCCTTATCAGGCCTTCAGAAGCTATGAACTCCGTGTACATCAGGTCAGCCCCAAGGCTCTTGCATACCGACCTGTAAGAGGAGTCAGTTATTGATTCCATGGGCGCCAGGATGACCGGAGCTGTGGGAAATTCGATGTGACCAATTTTAATCATACTTATATTAGCTTCAAGCTTCAAGCTACAAGCTTCAAGACTCAGGTTTGGAAAACTTCAGATTCCTGAACTTGCAGCTTGAGGCTTGCAGCTTGAAGCTAATTGCAAAATTATTACTTTTGTACCTCCATAAAACGCTATATGTTAAGAGAGCCATTCTTAATTCACTATCCGAATTTTCTCCGTTTTATTTTTCTTCTGCTTATCATCTTAGCCTCATTGCTGCTGACCCTTATGTTGGGCCTTATAATTGCCATTCCGATTTTTGGCTCCGAAGTTCTTACGAGCATCTCCGACCTTAGCGGTGAATCGATGTTGAATAATTTGGATTTGCAGAGATATTTCCAGATAGTCAGTCAAATTGGTACATTTATTTTACCGGCTGCACTGTATGCATTTTTTATCAGCCGGCAGGCTCCGTCTTATTTAAGGCTTGATAAACGGCCAAGATTAATTTCACTTGTCCTGGCTTTTCTATCCATACTGGTATCCCTGCCATTTATAAGTTGGCTTCTTCAACTCAATGCTTCCTTTCATTTACCTGATTTTCTATCAGGCCTGGAAAACTGGATGAGATCTTCGGAAGAGCAGGCAGCCAGACTCACAGAAGCCTTTCTCGGTGACACATCTGCAAAAGGACTGATCATCAATATTGTCATGATTGGTATCCTGGCATCTGTCGGTGAGGAATTGCTTTTCCGTGGTATATTGATCAGGTTATTCAGGGAATGGTTAAAAAATCCTCATCTTGCTGTGGTAATCTCTGCTATACTTTTTAGCGCCATGCATCTGCAGTTTTATGGATTCCTTCCCAGAATGGTACTGGGCATTCTTCTCGGTTATTTATTTGTCTGGACCCGCAATTTATGGGTGCCTATTTTAACACACTTGGTAAATAATACCCTTTCAGTTGTGGCCGCCTATATGTATAATGCAGGGACAATATCACAGGACATGGATTCTTTCGGAAGCAGTGCAAATCCTCTTGTTATCAGCATCAGCTTTATTTTTATTCTGGTTGTGTTATTTGCCCTATACCGTTATGAAATTTCAAAAAGTTTGATTGCCAAATCTGGGTCGGATTAATGTAAACTTTTGATATTTAGAGTATTTTCAAAATAGTGGGCTAAAAAATAAAGAGGGTGTCTCAAAAATGAGCACCCTCTCCACAAGTGCTATGAAAAGATGGATTACTTAACAGTTCCGACGTGTTTTCGGCTGGAATAATTTATCTTAAATGCTCCTACTTTACGTAATTCCTGTTTGACATCTGTGACAATCCCCATTTTAGTAGCTTTGTCTACTTTGAGTGAAGTAGTAATCAGCATGCGGTCCACCTCATCGCGGGCTTCTCTTTCAGCGACTATAAAGTCAGCAATATCCGCAACAGTGGCAAAACGGTCATTAAGCTGGATACGTGATTCGGTACCCAATTTGGTATTTGTTGGTTGACCAATATTAATATAGCTGACCAGGGATTTCTTTTCGAGTTTTTGAGTTTCAGTGGAACTTGGCAGAGAGATACGAACAAACAGCACACTTTCCCTGATGGTAGTAGTAACCATAAAGAAAATCAACAAAAGGAATACGATATCAGGCAGGGATGCCGTACCAATTTTGGGCACCTCTTTCTTTTCTTCCGGTCTGAATTTGGCCATATTATTGTCCTCCTACATTTTCAGGTTCTGCTTCAGAAATAGAAACGGGTATTGCTTTCTGTATTGCATTGATGTAGGCTGTATCTTTTAAACTCGTGAATTTCATGCCAAACTGTTGTCGTGACAATTCATCCCTGAGTTCATTGATAGCCCTGGTGAGTTCATTCTGAACTTTAATATACATATCGTAGGAGGTGCCCCTGTCATTTTTAAGGGAAATAACACCTTTGGATACTGCGAATTCGCCCAGAAGAGGAATGATTTCCATTCGTTTTTCGGGCAGGTTAGGGAGATTATTAGGATTAGATAAAAATTCCTTAGCCTCATCTTTTAGTTTTGTAATATCTCCGGGTTGACCAGATACGAGGAGTTTATCATTTTTATTGACCAGTATAGTGAAGACATTTCTTTCCTTGATTTCGGGCGGTTTCTGAGTAGGATCAATAGGAGGGGGAAGCTTTCTGAAGATCCCCGTGTCAGTATCCATATTGGAGGCCATAAGGAAAAAGCATAAAAGAAGAAAGGCGATGTCTGCTGTTGAACTGGCGTTTACTTCCGGTATTGGACGATATTTGCGTGCCATAAGTTTTAAACTTTATTTTTTAAAGAAGTTTAACAGACTAGTGATAACAAAGGCTAAAAATGTAAAGCCAACAATAAAATATGTAAAGATCAATCCTGCGCCGACGAGCTTGGAAGCCCGGGCTGTCGTTTGCAGTCTCTGCAATCTTTCCGGAGATAAACTATTACCGGATAACGCATAAGAAACCAGCCACAGGATAACTATCCCGCCAATGATGGCCAGAACACCAAGAAGTTTTTTGGGCTCTTTGATCATCATAAGTAACGGGAAAAGTAGCGCAGCAATAGCAGCTATGGCAAAAGTAACATAAGTTAAAATAAAAAATGGATTTAGTAATTTTTCCCTAATACCCACGTTTGTCGCAAAGTCTTTTCCATAGGCTGCTGTCAGCAATGTCATAACGACACCCAGACCGAGGATGATAGCAGTAACGATGTTTACTATCTTTAAAATTGATTTATCCATGGTTAATTACTTTTTTGATGTAAATTGGTATTTGGTCAGAATATCGATAAAAGAGATGCTGCTGTCTTCCATTTCGTCGACCAGGCTATCGATTTTTGCCAGGAAGTAGTTATAGAAAACCTGAAGGATAATAGCCACGATAAGGCCGAACACGGTGGTTATCAGAGCGATCTTGATACCACCTGCAACAACGGTAGGTGAAATATCACCGGCAGCTTCAATATTATCAAAAGCTATCACCATCCCGATAACGGTTCCAAGGAATCCAAGCATAGGTGCAAGTGCAATGAACAGGGCGATCCAGGATAATCCTCTTTCCAGACGACCTGATAAAAGACTGCCATAGGCTACAATTGATTTTTCGACGATATCAATACCTTCTTTATATTTATCCAGGCCCTGGTAGAAAATCCCTGCCACAGGGCCTCGTGTAGCTTTACATACTTCCTTGGCTCCCTCAATGCCTTGGACTTCGAGTGCAGTTTCGACTTTATTCAGGAGCTTCTTGGTATTAGTCGTTGAAAGATTAAGATAAATGACTCTTTCGCAAGCAATAGCCAGACCACCAACAAGGCATAACAGAATAAAAGCCATAAATCCGGCGCCACCTTCGATAAATTTTTCCTTTAATACCTGGTGCCATGCGGCTGATTGTTCGGGTGCAGCCTGAACAGTGCCGCTACCCGGTTGATTGGATGTTGCGGTTTGTGGTGCTGCGGACTGAGAAGTTTGTGCATACATCACACTGGAAAAACCAATAGTAAGCAATCCCATGATAGATAAGAAAGCAATTAATTTTTTCATAGCTACTTTTTTATTGTTAATGAATGGTGTAATAGTTATTTAATAATACTGATTTCGTGTTGTTATAAGCTGCGGAGAGAAAGGGATTCGAACCCTTGATCCAGTTTTGCCGGATACACGCTCTCCAGGCGTGCGCCTTAGACCACTCGGCCATCTCTCCAAAAATCGTGATCTACCCTTTCTCTTTTAAGGGTGCTAAAATACAAAAAAAACTATTAAATAAAAATTTGCCTGTATTTTTATTACGACTTATGTAATCCCTCCTGCCGATACTTCTCAGCGTAACGAAATGTGGAGCAGTTCTTTAGTCTCGTTCAGGGTGTATTCGCCGAGTAAATACATCAATTTTGTCACGGCCGATTCAATAGTTTTATTATGGCCACTGATGACTCCCAAGTTTTGAAATTCAACGCAGGTGAAGTTTAATGAAGCCATCATACTTCTTATAATTTTCTTCAATTATGGTAGCGATTTCGATCCATTTGGAGGGATATTATCCTGGTGGGTTTCTTTAATCCTGAAAAGTTCCAGTGCATTTCGGGTGGTTATTTCAGCGACCTCATCATATGTTAATTGTTTAATTTCAGCGACTTTTTCAGCTATCAATGTCAGGAAAGCACTTTGATTTCGTTTTCCCCTGAAAGGAACCGGAGCAAGATATGGGGCATCTGTTTCCAGGAGAATATGCTTTATATGAATATGTTCGACCACGTCCGTTAGACCTGAGTTTTTAAAGGTCACAACACCTCCGATACCAATGAAAAATCCCATTTCTGCAATTTTGTCAGCTTGTTTCTGTGAACCCGAAAAACAGTGAAAAACACCCCGGAGAGAGGCATTATCATGCAGGTTGATGATTTCAATAATTTCAGTAATAGCATTCCGGGAATGAATGACGACGGGGAGATTATATTTTATAGCCAGATCAAATTGATGGAGAAGGACTTTTTTCTGGTTTTCCGCATAGGTCTTATCCCAATACAGATCCATGCCGATCTCACCGATAGCAAAAAACGGCCTTTTGGTCAGCCATTTTTCAACCACCTGCAATTCATCATGATAATTATTACCGACAGATCCCGGATGCAATCCGATCATTGGAAAACAATGATCAGGATAGCGGCTGCTAATTGATAGCATACCCTCTACTGAAGTACTGTCAATGTTTGGTAAAAGCATATATCCGACATTCTTACCGACAGCATCCTGAATAACCGCATCACGATCATCATCAAACTCTTTCAGATAAAGATGGGTATGTGTATCAATCAGGACCATGCTGCAAAATTAGGTCAAATAATTGTATCCCTGGAGGCATGCTTTTGTATCCCGGGATTTTAAGTTACATTTACCCCGTAAATCGGTATAAAGTCTACAGTGATGAAAAAAATTCTCATCATCCGATTCAGTTCAATCGGTGATATCGTGTTGACATCACCGCTAGTGAGGAGTCTGAAGAAACAGTTAGGCGACGAAGTCGCCATCCATTACCTCACCAAGGAACAATTTAGGCCCTTACTCGAGAATAACCCATACATTTCAAAAATTCATACTATTACAAAGAGCAACCGGGAAGTTATTCACCTTCTCAGGTCTGAAAAGTATGACCATATAATAGACCTTCACAAGAATTATCGATCGTTTGGAATTTGGATGTGTATCCGGTCGGGTTATTCAACATTCCGGAAACTGAATTTTAAAAAATGGATACTGGTCCGGTTCAAAATAAATCTTTTACCTGATATTCATATCGTTGACAGGTATTTCAGGGCTGTAAGCTTCTTAGGTATTAAAAATGATTTGAAAGGATTGGATTATTTTATAAATGAGAAAGAGGACATATCGATGGAAGTGATACCTGAGATTTTCAGGAGGGGATATACGGCATTTGTGATAGGTGCACATCATGAAACAAAATGTTTTCCTGAAGATATGGTGGTTGCTGTGTGTCAGCGGCTTAATAAACCTGTTATTTTGATAGGAGGTCCCGGTGATAAGGAAAAAGGCGACAGGATAAAGGCGGCTGCGGGAGAACATGTGATGAATGCATGCGGGTCATTTAATTTGAATCAGTCCGCTCGCATTCTTCAGAAAGCTCATAAAGTGATCACTAACGATACAGGAATGATGCATATTGCCGCAGCATTCCGGAGACCTATCCTCTCATTATGGGGAAATACCGTACCGGCATTCGGAATGTATCCTTATTTATCAGATGATACAGATTCCGATTCAGTGATCATGGAGGTTTGTGATCTTAGCTGCCGGCCATGCAGCAAACTGGGCTATGAGAGATGTCCCAAAGGACATTTTAACTGCATGAGGCTGATAGATATTGAAAGCATTGCAGAATGGGCAAACAAAAAGATAGTAATCAGAAATCGATAAAAGGGTTATTCATTTTTTCAAAACCGATGGTCGTTGTTGGCCCATGACCAGGATATACAATCGTTTCATCTTCAAGGGTGAAAAGTATATCCTTAATGCTGTTCATTAAAAGGTTAAAATTGCCTGTTGGCAGGTCAGTTCTTCCAATACTTCCATAAAACAACACATCCCCGACGATAACAAACTTTTGTTCCCTGTTCAGCAGACAAATGCTTCCACTGGCATGACCTGGTGTATAAAGCACATGTAAGGAGGAGTTCCCAAACCTGATAAGATCACCATCGTTCAGGAATTTACCCGGGGATATGGGCTTGTCATAAGGAACATTAAATACCGAACTGAATTCCCTGGCCATTTCCCAGAATAGTTTTCCTTCGGGATGAACCTCTGGTTCCAGATCAAACCGTTCTGATACAAAAGTATTACCCAGGGTATGGTCAACGTGGCAATGTGTATAAATCAACCGTTTTGGCTTCAGTTCATTGGTTTCGATGAACCGGGCCAGCATTTTTTTTTCATCTTCATCCACGCATGCGGCATCGATGATGGCACAGGCTTTGGTATTATCGTACAGCAAGTAAGTATTGGTCTGGAATGAATTAAAAGTAAAAATCTTAATGGATATCATAGATTAATATGCCTGGAAGAAGTCGAAGAATAATTTGTGATAATAACTGAAAAATAAAATATTTTTTCCTGGTCAAAGTTATCACTATATTGGTTATGACAATCTGCTTTGATAAAGTCGTAAAATAATGTAATTTAGCTGAACTTTATTCAGGTTTTAAGTGTTTTCAGAAGCAGATTGATAATATGTTAAGTTTGTCCGAAATTTTTGATGTTTGTATACCTGCGTGAAGAAAAGTACGGTGTCAGGATCTTCTCATATAAGTCAAAATAGATTTCTCAACAGGAGTATTCTGCTGTTGTTGTTTATATCATTGCATTCGTACCCACTTATAGCTCAGTTTTATAACGGATCACAGCTAACCTTCGGCAAGAACCGTGTACAGTACAATGATTTTTTATGGACCTATTACCAGTTTGAAAATATTGATACATATTTTTATTTGAATGGCAATGAGCTGGCTATTTATGCGGCTAAATATGCCCAGGCTCATCTTGAGGCGATAAAATCTCAGCTTGATACCGATCTGGAAGATAAGATACAATTTATCATTTATAATAGCTTACCCGACCTGAAACAAAGTAATATAGGCCTTTTGGGCGAGCAACATTACAACACCGGGGGCATCACACATATTATCGGTCACAAGGTCTTTCTTTATTTTGATGGTGACCTGACACATTTTCAGAATCAGATCAGGGCAGGTATTGTGAAAGTTCTGATTGACCAAACTCTTTATGGTGGCAGTGTAGGTACCCAGATTAAAAATACTACCCTGATGGCATTACCCACATGGTATGTTGATGGTTTAGTATCTTTTATTTCCGAAGAGTGGAATTCCGAAATAGACAATTATGTAAAAGATGGCATTCTTTCAGGCCGCTATAAAAAATTCAACCAGTTAACAGGTATAGATGCCCTTTATGCCGGACATGCTATTTGGAATTACATTGCCGAGAAATACGGGAAAAATGTAGTATCGAATGTTGTTTACATGGCTAAAATCAGCCGTAATGTTGAAAATGGATTTCTCTATGTGCTTGGTATTTCCTTTAAAAATCTGATGAAAGAGTGTTATGAGTATTATTTAAAGAAATACTCAGAAGCTAACAGCGGGATGACAGAGCCTGGTGGGATGAAAATTATCCGCAGGCCCAAGAATGATGTTGTATATGGTGCTCTTAAACTGAGCCCTGACGGGCGATATGCAGCCTATACGCGCAATGATTATGGCAAGTGTAAAGTATATGTCTATGAGTTGTCTTCACGCAAAAAGGATAAAATTCTTCGAACCGGTTTCCGCCTGGATGAAAAAACCGATTATACCTATCCCATATTAACCTGGCACCCCTCCGGCAAGCTATTGGCTATCATCACTGAATTCAAAGGGCACATTATTCTTTATTATTATAATATTGATACAGGAAAAAAGATCAGGCAAACCCTATTCAATTTTGAGAAAATAGTAGATTTCAGCTATTCGCCCGATGGAAAATCATTTCTTTTCTCCGCTGTTCAAAAAGGCCAATCTGACCTGTTTATTTATGACATAGCCTCCAACACGTATGAAGAGATCACCAAAGATATTTTTAATGATCTGAATCCCTGTTTTATAAACAATGGCAGCCAGATTCTTTTTAGTTCCAACAGGACCAGCGACACATTACGCTATACTTCGGACATTAACATCGATGCGTCACAGGAAACCAATGACCTTTTTTTATATGATCTTACTTCCAGGAGTAATGTTCTCAGGAGAATTGCATTAACTCCTACTGCAAATGAAATCCAACCTGAAGAATTGGGTAAGGGACAGTTCACTTACCTGAGTGATTATAATGGCGTATATAACCGATATATAGCCCGATTCGACAGCAGCATAACTTTTATCGATACGACCACTCATTACAGGTACTTTACCGAATCATTCCCGGTGACCAATTATTCACGCAACATATTGATCCATTCCGTTCAGCCGTCCGCAAATCTTTATGGTGAAGTTGTTTACAAGGATAAAAAATTCACCATGTACATTGATTCTTTATCAGCAACTGAAGCTCTGATTCCCGTTGAGCTGATGAGTACACCCTATGCAGAAAAAATGCGACAGCAATTTGATCAGGAGCAGCAGACGTTAAAAGAAGAAAACAAGAAAACACAACAACCTGACCGGAAACGATTTTCCAATGTGCATACCCTGGATCAAGTGGATGAAAAGGCAAAAATTGACATTCATAATTACTTATTTGATAAACAGTCATTCATAAAAGTAAGCGGAAAGGATACGCTTGATGTTGTTGTTCCTCTTCCATCAGTGAGCGAGAAAACAAGCGCTGGTTTCATTATACCCAAGAAAAGGAATTACGATGTCGAATTCTCCATCAACGAGCTGATAAGCCAGATAGACTTTACCTACCTGAATTATTCCTATCAGGCATTTTCAGGAGGAGGAGAGCCTATTTTCCAGACACCAGGATTTAATGCATTCTTTAATGTAGGTGTGACCGATCTGCTTGAAGATTACCGGATTTCAGGCGGTGTGCGACTGTCGGTTGACCTGAGTAATAATGAATATTTACTGAGTTTTGCCAATCTCAGAAAAAGGCTGGATAAGGAGATTATTTTCCACCGGAAGGCATTTGAGGAAGTGGGCACATACTCTCTTATCAAACACTATTCACATGAGCTCTATTACGTTCTGAAATACCCTTTCAGCCCGGTCATGAGCATAAGGGGTACCCTGACCCTCAGGAATGATAGGGCTGTGTATCTGTCGACTGACCAGATCAATCTTAAGGAACCGGATCAGTCGATGAACTGGGCAGTATTAAAAGGAGAATTCATATATGATGATACCCGTGAATTGGGATTGAACCTTTACCATGGAACACGCTTCAAGATTTTTGGAGAATATTATAACCAGATTGCAGAGAAGAGTTCAAATCTGATTATTGTCGGATTGGATATCAGGAATTATATCAAGATCCACCGTACGCTTATATGGGCAAACCGTTTTGCTGCCAGCACATCACTTGGTACGAATAAGCTGATCTATTATCTAGGTGGTGTCGATAACTGGATTTCACCCTCATTCAACCGTGAAACACCGATCGATTATGATCAGAATTATATTTATCAAACCCTTGCGACTAACATGAGGGGTTTTACTCAGAATATTCGGAATGGTAACAGTTTTGCTTTGATAAACAGTGAGTTAAGATTTCCTGTTATCAGGTATTTTGCTAATCGTCCTCTCAAGTCCGATTTTCTGAATAATTTACAGATAGTAGGTTTTGGTGATATTGGTACAGCATGGACAGGGCTGAATCCATATTCGAAGGAAAATTCGCTTTTTACCCGTGTAATTGAACAACCACCCATGCTAATAACAGTTGAAGTGCAAAAGGATCCAATAGTAGAGGGTTTTGGATTTGGCCTCAGGAGCCGTGTTTTTGGTTATTTTCTCCGCGCTGACCTGTCATGGGGCGTCGAGGATGGCATTATTCTTCCTTCCCAGTTTTATTTTTCATTAAGCCTGGATTTCTAAAACTAAACCCTTTTGGAATTGTTAATAAGTCGGAGTATAAAATATTATTCCGATCATCCACTTTTTATTTTTTTTAAGGGAATTTGATATAAACCTATTGAATCTGTTGATGGTATTGAGTCGTTTGAACATCTGAAAAAATTGGATTTAAAAGGTACGACTGACCCAAAATGATGATGAAAGACTTATTAAGATTTTATATTTTTTTAAGTCAGACGATTAGGATGAATTACTCACTTATTGTTAATAAAACGATTTGCATGTGGTGGGTTACTGTTGTAATTTGGTCAAGGGTAAATAGCACCTTTCTTAAACTATAATATATTCATTTTCAATTAATTAATTTATTCTTGAAATATATATTTGAAATTTCTGTCTATGCAGAATGATTTATTTTCAAGTGCCGAAAAGCAAATATTAGAAGGTATTACAAAGGATTTTTACGAGGAGATGAAGGGAAAACGGGCCAGACCAACAGTACAGGAAGGAACAGATATTTTTTCCGGGGTGATGCATACTAAGATTATGCCGGACGATAAGCATAAACATGAAAAGGACATTGATCCTCCTCACTTTGATGAAATACTGGATAAGTCGACCCAATATTTCAAAGGCGACAGCCTTGCAGCGAATGTATGGATCAACAAATATGCACTAAAGAACAGTGAAGGCAAGATATTTGAGCTCACACCTGATGACATGCATCACCGCTTAGCCAGGGAAGTTGCCAGAATTGAGGCCAAATATCCGAATCCGTTGAGTGAGGACGAGATTTATCACCTTTTTAAGGACTTTAAATACATTATCCCGCAGGGAAGTCCTATGGCAGGTATAGGCAATCGTTTCCAGGTTTCCTCTTTGTCAAATTGCTTTGTTATTGGCAATGAAGGTTCTACTGATTCTTATGGCAGCATATTGAAAATAGATCAGGAACAGGTTCAACTCATGAAGCGCCGTGGCGGCGTTGGTCATGATCTGTCACATATCCGCCCGGGTGGGAGTCCGGTCAAAAATAGTGCCCTTACCTCAACAGGTATTGTGCCTTTCATGGAACGTTATTCCAATTCTACACGTGAGGTTGCACAGGATGGCAGACGCGGTGCCCTGATGTTGTCGATTTCGATAAAACACCCGGATGCAGAGAAATTTATTGATGCCAAGCTCGAACAGGGAAAGATTACCGGCGCAAATATCTCGGTGAAAATTGATGATGAATTTATGCGTGCCGTAATCGATGGTCAGCCCTATATTCAGCAATTCCCTATTATCTCACAAAATCCCCTGGTTAAAAAGGAAATAGATGCCCGTGCTTTATGGAAAAAGATAATTCATAATGCCTGGAAATCGGCCGAACCCGGCGTTCTTTTCTGGGATACAGTGATCAGGGAGTCCATTCCGGATTGTTATTCTGATCTTGGATTCAGAACCGTGTCGACAAATCCATGCGGGGAAATCCCATTGTGTCCTTATGATAGTTGCCGATTGCTGGCGATAAACCTATACAGTTACGTTGATAATCCGTTCACCACCCATGCCAGTTTCAATTCTGAACTTTTTACCAGGCATGCGCGCTATGCGCAGCGAATTATGGATGATATCATCGACCTGGAAATAGAACACATCGATAAAATTTTGGACAAGATCAATACGGATCCTGAAGATGAGGAGGTCAAAAGGATTGAAAAGAAGATGTGGGAAAATATCAA
The DNA here is from genome assembly GCA_026391695.1 of Bacteroidota bacterium. Lineage (NCBI taxonomy): Bacteria > Pseudomonadati > Bacteroidota > Bacteroidota bacterium. The sequence continues at coordinate 18,621 of JAPLDP010000067.1, read as the reverse complement.
GCGAAAGAGCAGCATGGGTCGCAGAATGGGAATCGGTATCACTGCCGAGGGTGACATGCTGGCCGCTCTGGGCTGCCGCTATGGATCGGAAGATGCCATCAACTTCTCTGTTGAGGTTCATAAACTTCTAGCTATTGAAGTGTACGGTTCGTCAGTTGAACTTGCAATGCAGAGAGGTCCTTTCCAGATCTTCGATATCGAAAGAGAACGGAACAATCCATTTATAAACCGTCTGAAAAAATTCGCCCCGAAAGTTTATGAAGACATGGAAAAATATGGTCGCCGGAATATTGCTATGCTGACCGTTGCTCCCACGGGCAGTGTCAGTATATGTACACAGACAACCTCCGGAATAGAGCCTGTTTTTATGGTCAGTTACAAGCGACGCAGAAAAGTGAACCCCAATGATAAAAAAGTGCGCATTGATTTTGTCGATGAGGTGGGTGATTCATGGGAAGAATATAACGTGTTCCATCATAAATTCGCCACATGGCTGATTATTAACGGCTATGATCCTGAGACAATAGCCAAGTTAAAGGACGATGAATTAAATGAAATCATAAAAAAATCACCCTATTATAAAGCTACCGCTAATGATATCGACTGGGTCAGTAAAGTGAGGATGCAGGGTTCCATTCAGAAATGGGTTGATCATTCCATCAGTGTGACAGTTAATGTCCCGCGTGATTCTAATGAGGAGCTTGTCAGCGAGATATATAAAACAGCATGGGAAACGGGTTGTAAAGGTATGACCATCTACCGTGACGGGACCAGAACAGGGGTGCTGGTCAGTAACAACGAAACATCCGAAAGTGACGATAACGACTTTCATGAAACAAAAGCCCCACCACGCCCGGAAAGACTTGAAGCTGAAGTTGTTCGTTTCCAGAATGATTATGATAGATGGGTGGCTGTTGTGGGTTTATATAAAGGCCGACCGTATGAGGTATTCACCGGTAGAGCTGAAGGATTTTTTCTGCCTAACTGGGTAAACCAGGGATGGGTGATACGCGTGAAAAAGGAAAACCAGAAAAGTGCCCGGTACGATTTTCAATTCGAAGATAAAGATGGTTATAAAGTGACCATGGAAGGATTGTCGCGGCAATTTCAACAGGAATACTGGAACTATGCCAAGCTGATTTCCGGTATTTTACGGCATGGCATGCCTTTACCGTATGTCGTTGACCTGATTTCAAATCTGTTCCTGGGAAGCGACTCAATCAATACCTGGAAAAACGGCGTTATCAGGGCATTAAAAAAATTCATACCCGATGGTACTTTAGCTGTCAAAGAACTTCAGTGCCCGGAATGTGGTGAAGAACACGCCATTATTTATAAGGAAGGCTGCCTGATTTGCAAGTGCTGCGGATATTCGAAGTGTGACTAAGTCCCTCGCTCAGAAATGTATTTTATGATAGTCGAATTCCTGATTATCTCTGAATGCCTGCACTTTTTGAGCGATGTATAAAAATATTTTCAGGTCTTTCTGGCGCAGCCATGTGATGGCTTCAGGCTTATTATTACATGCATCGGCTAGTACGGCAAGTATTGAGTAGTTGTTTTTGACCAGCCATGCATATGCTTCCTTTTTATTGTCGATCGCATTGTCAAGGGCTGCCAGATGAGGATACCCATTTTTCATCAACCATTTGAAAGCTTCTTCACTGCCTCTGATCGACCGTGAAAGAGCTGCCAGTTCAGGATAGCCATTATGCAACAGCCATTCGAAAATCTGATCATTGCCACTAATGGTTTCTCCAAATGCAATAAGGATTTTTGGCGGATAGTTTACCATATGACAAAGATAGTCATAAAGTATAAGAGAGAGAATGAAATAATGCTGAGATGGTTTATTGTTTATTAGTCAGAGGTTGCATGTTATAAGTTACATATCGCTGATATGGCTTGTAACCGGATAATTAATGATATACCTGAACAGGAATTCCAAGTGTTTCGACTTTTTTTGCTATCTGCTGAAGTTCATCTGATCCGATTTTTTTAAGAGTGGCCACTGGTGTCTGGCGGGCTATCGGGTAGATCAACACAAGGATGGGATGAATATCTCTTATATTGTTAAGCCATGCATGGATTTCTTCATCAGTGGTATTGTCAATCTGAATACCTTCATATTCTCCTCTTATAAACAAGGTTTGAATGATGACGGGTCCATCGAATGATTTAAGATCTCCGATTATTTTTGATAATGAGATCTTTCCAAGTGGCCTGTTAAGTAACTGGAACATTTTCTCTGTACCGCAATCCAGCTTAAGGACATTTTTATTCACTTTTTTCAGAGCTGCGCGTATTGCAGGTTTATGTAAAAGAGAGGAATTCGACAGGACAGTAACTTCAGCTTGCGGGAAGTAGGTATTCTTGATCGCAAGAGTATCGTCAATAATACCCGGGAATTCAGGATGAATAGTTGGCTCTCCGTTACCGGCAAAAGTCAGATTATCCGGATAGATATTGCTGTTTACAAGCTCGGCACATTTCTTCTCCAGTGCAGTTTTTACCTCCAACCGGGAAAATAATCTGACTTTTTCCGCGCTTTTTGCTTTTGTCCATCCACATTCGCAGTAAATGCAATTAAACGTGCAGTACTTATAACTGGTTGGTAAGAGGTTAATTCCGAGTGATATTCCAAACCGCCTGCTATTAACCGGGCCGAAAACAATTTCATCAAATAATATGGACATGGTATATGAAGAGTTGACTATCGTGCAAAGATGTAGAAAAATCAGACAGCGTATGAAGTGCTTTTTGTACTTTTGACAGAGATTTTTTCCGGATGGCCACTATTGATGATATTAAAGCTCCCATTAGTCAGCATTTAAAAATATTTGAAAAGACCTTCAGGTCTTCGATGAAAAGTAATGTTCCATTGCTGGATATCATCACACGCTATATTTTGAAACGAAAGGGAAAGCAAATGCGGCCAATATTTGTGCTTTTATCGGCAGGATTGTGTGGAGGGATTAATAAGTCATCGTATACTGCTGCAGCACTCATTGAGCTTTTGCATACGGCCACGCTTATTCATGATGATGTTGTTGATGATTCGAATACACGGAGGGGATTGTTTTCCATCAATGCTCTCTGGAAAAATAAAGTCGCCGTTCTTGTCGGGGATTATATGTTATCCAAAGGACTTTTAATCGCTCTCGACCATAACGAATATCATTTACTCAGGATTGTATCAGATGCGACGCGAGAGATGAGCGAAGGCGAACTTCTTCAGATTGAAAAGGCGAGGAAACTGGATATCACGGAAGATATCTATTTTGAGATCATCAGGAAAAAAACAGCTTCACTCATTGCTGCATGCTGTGCAGCCGGAGCTGCTTCATCATCGACCGAAGCGGCTGTCATCCGCAGGATGCACACCTTTGGGGAAAATGTCGGCATTGCATTCCAGATTAAAGATGATCTTTTCGATTATGATGCGAAACATTCTGTTGGTAAACCCAATGGCTTGGATATCAGGGAGAAAAAAATGACACTGCCACTAATTTACATGCTTGGTGAAAAGGATTTATTCGAGAAACGGAAGATCATTTACTATTTCAAGCATCATCACAATGATCCTGAAAAGATCCACGAGATCATCGAGCAGGTAAACAGAAGTGGCGGAATCGAGTATGCTCATCGCAAAATGCTTGAATACAGGGATAAGGCATTTCGGATTTTGTATGATTGGCCAGATTGCGAAATCCGTCGATCACTTGAGATGCTAGTAACGTTCTCTATTGAAAGGAAGAATTAATCATTCAGATATTTAACTAATTTCTATTTTTGAATTCACGATTATAATTGATATTGGAAGTTTATCCTAGTGAACCATTTGAATGAGATACCTTTTACTTTGGATATTTTTCGCTGGTTTGATGGTTAATGGTGTTGCCCAGAAATTTAATGGGGGCGTGCTGGCTGGTCTCAGCACAAGTGAAATATCAGGAGACTATATAACCGGACCCAGCAAAGCTGGCCTTTATATTGGGCTCTTTACCAGCCACTATGTATCGGGCAAATCATCCCTGCAGCTCGAACTTGATTTTATCCAGAAAGGCAGCAGGAAGAATCCTGACACGCTTGACCTTACCAGATATATTTTGAGACTTAATTATCTGACGATCATGTTTCTTTATAAATATGACATAAAGAAATTCACTTTTGAAATCGGTCCATCTTTTGGCTACCTGGTACATTCATATGAAGAAGCCGACTATTTTGTTCTGGACAATCCTTTTAATCCATTGGATTTCAGTGGTGAGCTAGGTTTATCCTATGCCATTTCACGAAACCTGCGATTTAATATCAGATATTCCAACACATTATTTTTTCCAGTCAGGGACGAGCCTTCCGGATATACATATTTTCTGAGAAAGGGCCAGTATAATGAAGTGCTCAGTTTCACATTTCATTATACTGTTTTTAATACGCAAAGGTGAATTTTATCAGTCGCCAGGGAGAATTCTCGATCATTACCAATGCTTTGTTATTTATCTGGAACGTGTAAGCTTTTCGGAAAACCATTCCTTCTTTCTTATTCCCGTCCTTATTGAAGGTTTCTTTCCTGTAAATCCCGGTATTAAGATCTATCCGGGTTATCGTCAGGTTGAGTTTGCTTTTTACAGGTCGTATCTGATCAGGATCATAGATCCCATCATTCTTTGGGTGGTCATTAAAAAACAGATAAAGGCTGCTGTCGGCCATGATGCATTTGAATCCGGTATATTCCTGTGATGGTAAAAACTGGCTCTTTGGTATCCAGTCCTGCCATTTTAGATTTCCGTCACTGGTAAAGCACATCACCAGGATATGATCGGAATGATAGAATGGCTTGAAATAGAATTTATTCTGCGAGTCGGTAAAATTAACAAATTCAGTCCAGCTTAGTTCTGACAGAAAGATTACATCCCCATTATCTCTCTGATACAGATCACAGGCAACCAGATTTTTCAGATCTTTTTTCCGGATTGTCTTATAATTCCCGGTCATGATTTTAGTCGAACTTTGAGTAATAACTTCCTGGTTATTCTGATCAAAAAGATAGAGAAACAGGCCGTCTACTTCATCATTCTTTTTTTCCTCCGAATAATAGCCATAAATATAAATATTACCACCTTCAGTCTGATCCAGGCCGATGGATTGGATTTTTTTATTTTCAAGTGAGAAATTATAATAGGCGATTTCATCTTTAAGGATATTGTAAGTGACCAGTTTGTAGATGATATCCTCAAAGGGGAAAGAGTAACTGACCATAAATAATAACTCGTTGGTGTAAAGCAGGACTTTTGAGATTTTACAGTACTCAGGTATAAAAGGCATTACAAGTTGCTTTGAAAACACTTCATCAGTGTTGCTGTTAAGCAGTTTGATGTTCAGTTTCAGTTGCGGGCTTTCACCCGGAGGGAAGGACTGGATATAAAGCAGTTTGAAGTCATTATCTGTATAAATGGGTATCATCTTGAAAAAGTCATTTTCTTCAGAACTTTCCGTTATTTGCGAGGATTTCTCAGTATTTCTGATTTCCCCCATGAAAAGCGGCTGGGAAATCAGGTCTCCTTTCATATTGAATGAGAAAAGGAAACTTCTGTAGGTCATTGAAGGCAGGTCATGATCTACGGTGAAAATCAGAAACTTATCATCATGCAGAAATATATCCCTTATCACCGGTCGTTTGCAAAGTTCTGCGGGTGGCATTGTCAAACCAATAGTGGCATAAGGCTGGAACTGATAATCAAGTTTCTCAATGTAGGTGTCGCATTGACCATTTTTACAATCAAAAGAGCTCTTGTAGTTAATCCTGAGTGTATAAAAATATTCTGAATCAAGGAGTAAAAAAGGGCTTATCCGATAATCTTGTGGAATATTCATGACCGGCCCTATGAAATCATTACAGGTGACCTTAATCTGGGAATATATTGGAAATGGGAGAAAAGCACACCACAAAAATGAAGAGATGACACAGCTGCGAACGATGAATTTGTCTGGTGGCAAAGCTTTCATAGGTTCTTTTTGTGCAAGTATTTGAATAAATATTCCACTTAAAATTACTATAATTTTTCAGATTCATTCATTTCTGATGAAATCAATATTTCTTTTCAATCCATTGTATGAAGCCCTTTTCAAAGGTGATTTGAGAAAGATTTTTTTAAATGCATCTTCTGATAAATCATCCCAGTCTTTTTTTCTCATATTTAATAAAGCTCTGCAAGGATGGAATGCTGGTTCCAGATGAGGCCGTGAAAATTTATTCCAGGGGCAGATATCCTGGCAGATATCACATCCAAAAATCCACTGTTGGAAGTTATTTTTCAAAGCGGCAGGGAGGTTTTTACGGTATTCAATGGTCAGGTAGGCAATGCATTTATTTGCATCGATAATATAGGGTTTGACAATGGCGCCTGTTGGGCAGGCCTCGATGCACTTTGTACAATTACCACAACGTTCCGGGGCAGGATTGTCGGGGTCAAGGTCCAGATCTGAAATAATTTCACCCAGGAAGAAAAAAGATCCCATTTTTTCATTTATCAGACAGGAATTTTTTCCAATCCATCCCAATCCACATTTCTGGGCCAGTGCTTTTTCCAGAACAGGGGCAGTGTCGGTGAAAACTTTAGCATTAATATGACCTGCCACAGTGCGGATATACAGGATCAACTGGTTTAATTTATTTTTGATGATATTGTGATAATCTTCGCCATAGGCGTATTTTGCGATTTTATAATTATCCGTGGTATCCATCATCCGTGACGGGTAATAATTAAGTGAAACAGAAATTACTGATTTTGCCTGATCCACGAGGAAAGCCGGATGAAGTCTTTTATCCGTGTTTTTTTCCATAAACAGCATGTCACCATGCATTCCGGCAGCCAGCCAGTCTTCCAGACGTTGTTTTTCCTTTTCAAGGAATACCGCTTTACTTATCCCGCAGTGTGAAAAATTCAGCTCTTGTGCCCGGGTTTTAATAAGGTTGCTAAGTCGGTTTCTCAGGGCTATAGGATTCAAAACAGCAAGTGGTCTTTTTTTAACATTTTTCCAATATGTTCATAAGCCAATGGAGTAACCTGACGTCCGCGTGGGGTTCGGACTATATAACCCTCCTGGATTAAAAAAGGTTCATACACTTCTTCAATAGTTCCTGCCTCTTCTCCAACAGCTGTGGAAATTGTGGATATACCAACCGGGCCACCATTAAATTTTTCAATGATTGTCGATAATATTTTATTATCCATTTCATCCAAGCCATTTTTATCGACATTCAGTGCCTGCAAGGCGTATTTGGAGATAGCAAGATTAATGGTTCCGTCGCCTTTTATCTGGGCAAAATCGCGCACACGCCTTAGCAAAAGGTTAGCTATTCTTGGTGTGCCGCGGCTGCGGCGGGCAATTTCGGTGACAGCATCTGCTGTTATCCTGACATTGATAATGTGTGCTGAGCGTGCGATAATATGCTCCAATGTTTGGGCATCATAATATGATAAACGGGAGTTGATTCCGAATCTTGATCTAAGCGGCGCAGTTAGCAAGCCTGAACGTGTTGTGGCACCAATCAGGGTAAACGGGTTGAGTTTTAACTGTATGTTGCGTGCATTCGGCCCGGTTTCAATGATTATATCGATCCGATAATCTTCCATGGCTGAATAGAGGTATTCTTCGACCGGAGGACTTAATCGGTGTATCTCGTCAATGAACAGGACATCGTTTTTCCCTAAATTGGTCAAAAGCCCTGCCAGGTCACCGGGTTTATCAATAACCGGACCTGAAGAGACTTTTATTTTAGCTCCCAGTTCGTTTGCGATGATATAAGCCAAAGTAGTTTTCCCAAGGCCTGGAGGACCATGGAGCAGCACATGGTCCAGGGCTTCACCTCTTTGTCTTGCAGCCAGGACAAATACTTTCAGATTCTCCACCACATGATCCTGACCGGCAAAATTCAAAAAATCCGGAGGTCTGAGAACCTTTTCCAGTTCCTGTTCATCAGGGCTGAGGTATTTTCCGCTTGCGTCAATGTTTTCGTTCATTGTGGATGCATAGTTGATTATTTCTATGTTATTTGCCGGGAAACAAAATTACGATATAAAGAAATTTGCCTGACCGGCTTAATGAAAATAATGCATGCTTTTGTATATATGATTGAAAAAAAAATTATTTTAGCTGTATGAACTCCATTGTAAAAACTAATTATCTATGAAATCCCTATATTTTTCATCCCTGCGAAAGGATAAAATAATATTATCCAATAATGTATGGATTCCATCATACAATAATCCGACAACATTATAATGTGATGAAACAGATAATTGTAGGTATTGACTTTTCCAAAACTTCCCTCCAGGCACTGAAATATGGTATTTTTTTAGCGAACAGGGCATCAGCAGATGTAATGATGATATGGGTTGATAATCAGACTTCATCTGAATCTGTTTTTTCAGATGGGGGAGCTGAACTGAGAGAGGAGGCAAAGCGGAATTTCGAAGAAATCATGGAAATGCATAAAGGCTTGATGGAGAAGGGGGAACTGTCGTACAAACTGCGAAAAGGCAAGGTTTATTTTGAGATAGCCCAGCATGCCCGTCAAATCAATGCCAATCTGATAATCTCCGGCACCCATGGTGTTTCTGGATTTGAGGAGTTCTGGATTGGTAGTAATGCCTATCGTATTGTGACCAATGCACCCTGCCCGGTCATCACTATCCGGCAGCAGTTTGATTTTAATTGTGGTGTTAATAATATTGTTGTTCCGCTTGATCATACGAAAAATACAGTGCAGAAAGTACCCACTGCAATGGAACTGGCGAAATTATGGAATGCCAGGATTCATATTTTGGCCCTGTATTCAACGGGTGTTCATACATTACGGATGAGGGTGGATAAAACCGCAAGAGAAATAAAACATTTATTTGACAAACAGAAAATACCCTGTATTTGTGAATCCATACTGGCCGAAAATGTCTCTCATTCAACTATTGCTTATACTGAAAGTATTAAGGCCGAGATGATTGTCATCATGACCGAGCAGGAGACGACCACTTCAAATATTCTGCTGGGAGAATATGCCCAGCAAATGGTCAATTATTCTCCTGTACCTGTTCTGAGCGTTCATCCAAAAGAAATTCATCAGATAATCAAGCAATGATTTCTTCTTATGCGGTTAATGAGCCTGATATTATTATTTTTCTATTTTTTTATTTCTGATAGTCTGTTGGGACAAGAAGTTCAGAATCTTTACGGGAATATTGAATTAATCCAGGATAGCAGGATTGACAGCCTTGTGACACGGCATGTTTTATATAACCAAAACAATCAGTTCTTAATTGGATATCGTATTCAGATTTTCTTCGATGCTGGTAACAATTCACTCCAGAATGCTTATAAGGCTGCAGAGATTTTTTTTACTAAATACCCTGATGAAAATGCCTATGTAACTTTTAAAGAGCCCTACTACCGTGTAAGGGTGGGGGATTTCAGGACGCGGCTTGAAGCTGAGGGTTTTCGTCAGATGATTATCTTGGATTATCCAAATGCCTTTTTAATCAGGGATAATATCAACCCAGCCGAGATCAGATAGTACTGGTTATCTTATAATTTGGCTCTAACCGTCAAATGGTTTGAATTCCAAAATTGATTTTACCGTGTAATTACCTGGGAATATTCCTTTGGGTGAATGCTTAAAACCGGCAGTGGGGAATGGTTTACCATCTGCTGTGCATATGGTCCAAGCCAAAGATTTTTGGTTGTTTTTTCCTGATCGGTCATAATGGATATCAGATTTGCATCTTTCTTGACAGCATAATCTATTGTTGAATCAGTGACGTTATCAACTTCAATCTGATCCCTTTCGAAGGATATTTCATTTTCAGTAAGATATTCAATAACCTGTTCAGAATAGTTATCGATTTTTTTGCGGACAGAATGAACCTCAGTTGTATATAAACCAAGAACAAAAATTTTGGCATTAAAATATTTGGCGAACAAAGCAGTAAATGGCACCTTCTGCCTTGTTTCGAGTGTGCTGTCAATAGGAAGGATGATTTTCGTGAGGTTCCGGTCAATTTTTATTCCCTTTCTGATCGTAATAACAGGGCAAGGTGATGCAGAGACGATTTTTTGTGCATTACTGCCAATCCAAAATTCTTCGAAACCAGAAGAACCATGAGTTCCTGCGACGATGAGAAAAGCGTCATCCTCTTTGGCCTGTGCTATGATCTCGCGATATACTTTCCCATCTTTTGTGCAATATTCAATTTTATTGATACCCATGAGCGGTTGATAGAGGGCAACCAATTCTATAAAGGAATTTCTGGCGTCAGCAAGAGCTTCCTGCGGACTTTTCAAAGCCACGGATTTTTCCTGTGAGGCTTTGTTTACCCAAACCATCTTAATGTCAGATTTAGCCCTTTGGGCAATCGTAATAGCATGTTCAAGGGCATTAATTGAGCAATCTGAGAAATCGATAGCTACAATAATTTCTTTTTTCATATAAATGGAATAACAAATTCACAAGTCTTTGCTAAGATAATGAAATCTCCCAAGGAATGCAAAAATATTTAACTATCCTGAAAAAATTTTTAGATGCAAAGAGGCTAAAGAGATTTTATAATCCCATAAAGGATTGAATACTAGTTATATATTAATTTCTATTCAAAGCGTTCAGATCTACGTAAGCCTGTTTGAGCCGGGTCACCAACATTTTTTCACCCTCACGCAACCATTTTCTGGGATCATAGTATTTTTTATTTGGCTTATCTTCACCTTCAGGATTACCTATCTGACCCTGAAGATATCCATGGTATTTTTCATAATAATTCTTGATTCCTTCCCAGTAAGCCCATTGGGTATCAGTATCAATATTCATTTTAACGACGCCATATGAAATAGCTTCGCGGATTTTTTCTTGTTCTGAACCAGAGCCACCATGAAATACAAAATTTACCGGATTTAAGTCAGTGTTGAATTTTTTCTGAATATATTTTTGTGAGTTATGTAAAATGATGGGTTCAAGTTTCACATTACCTGGTTTATAAACACCATGGACATTACCAAAGGAGGCTGCAATGGTGAAGTGGTCGCTTATCCTCTTGAGCTCTTCATAGGCATATGCAACATGTTCGGGTTGTGTATAAAGTCTAGAACTGGCAATACCCGTGTTATCCACTCCATCTTCCTCTCCTCCTGTAACGCCCAGTTCAATTTCGAGGGTCATTCCTATTTTACTCATCCTGTCAAGATAGCGCTTACATGTTTCGATATTTTGGGTCAAAGGTTCTTCTGACAGGTCGAGCATATGCGAACTAAAAAGCGGTTTCCTATAGCGTTTGAAGTATTTTTCACCATAATCCAACAGGCCATCCACCCAGGGTAAAAATTTACGCGCTGCGTGGTCGGTATGAATAATCACCGGAATTCCATAATATTCAGCCATCATATGGATATGATTGGCGCCTGAAATAGTGCCGGCAATTGTTGCTTTAAGGTCACTTAAGCTCTGGCCAGCATAAAAAGCCCCGCCACCGTTGGAAAATTGGATAATTACAGGGGAATTTACCTGACGGGCAGCTTCAAGCACAGCATTGATCGAATTTGTACCGACCACATTAACTGCAGGTATAGCATATTGGTTGGATTTTGCCAGACGGAATATTTCATGCACATCATCACCAGTGATAACACCGGGTTTAACTTTTTTAACTTCTTTTGTTGACATTTTTAAGTATGATTATTAATACAATTCTGTAAAACTGTTACAAAATTAATGAAATTTATCAGGTACGTTAAAATTCAAACAGATAAAAGCCTGCATCTATGAAACAAATCTTTAATTTCAGAACTACACTACTCAATCTCCAGCGCATCAAAATAGTATTTAGCCCAGATAAGTCGGATTTTATATTAAATTTGCACCCTTATTTGGTCCCGTAGTTCAACTGGATAGAATATCAGATTCCGGTTCTGAGGGTTGGGGGTTCGAATCCCTCCGGGATCACCTGAAACCCTTTCTTATCTCTTTAGGGGTTAATTCCCCGCAGTTTGCTGCGTAAAAATAATATCTTTGTATGTATGAGTGAAAGCGAATACATACACAAATCGCATAACGTATCTGTATTGTTGTATCATTATGTTTGTCCGGCGAAATATCGAATTCCTTGACTTTTCACGATTTTGTCATACATTTACTTCGTATATTTTATTCCTGAATAAGCCATGAAAAAATTTATTTTGCTGACTCTTACAATTTTCTCCGGTGCCTTCAATCTGTTTTCCCAGACTACTAATTTCGAGGCTACCTATGATTCCATGCATTTGAGGTTTCAGGTCTATTATGCCTTCGGTGAATGGAAAGCCATCGATTGGTATGGCCTGAACGACCAAATAAAGCCCAAAATCATAAATGCCGGATTAGATAACGATACCAATGCCTTTTATCTTGCATTACGCGAATACGTCGCTTCGGTACCTGACGGACATGTTTCAGTCCGAGGTACCGGGTGGGAAGATCACAAAGCATATGCCCGTTATCAGCAGATCGGGGGAAGTTACGGATTTGCCCTCTCCGGACTGGACGATGACCGTATTGTAACTCGCCTTGTGAATCCGGGATCACCTGCTGCCCTTGCCGGAATGCAATTTGGGGCTGATATTCTGGAAATTAATGACCAGCCCGTGAAAGAGGTTCTGGATACGGTTCCCGTTTTATGGGCGGAAGCAAATCCTGCCACCCGGGAATGTAAAAAACTGAATCAGTTCCGGTTCATCGGTAGGGCTCCCATCGGTCAAACCATGAAAATAAAGTTCCGTAATCGGGGCGCCTTTGACCCTGTTACAGTTACACTAACAGCCGTTGATGACGACTATGTTACGTTTGACCAGACTTCTCTATTGCCCGTGGATCCCGGGCCTACCGTATCGTATGAGATCCTTCAGCCAAGTGGATACGGCTATCTGAAACTGACCAGTGAAGGGGGGGATTCTGCCACGCTTGCAGGCATTTACACTGATTTCAGGGATGCTATCACGCTTTTTAACGCGAATGATTCACCCGGGATGATCCTGGATATGCGCGTAAACACCGGTGGAGAAGATATGCTGTCGGCCGCGCTTTCTGGATTTTTTTCCACCGATACCATTCTGTATGAACAGCAGAGTTTTTATAATCCTGCCAGCGGCCAGTTTGAACTTTGGCCTCTGCCCATTCCACATTTCAATCCACAAACCTTAGGTCCCTATATCAACCCGGCATATCCCAACGGTACTTTATTCACCGAACATCAGGGCTTATACTTTTCAAACCCTGTGATGGTAATGGTAGGTCCGCGCAATATAAGCTCCGGAGAGGGAATTCCGATGTCATTGCAACGGTTGCCCAACAACAAAGTGGTCAGCTTCTACGGGAGCAACGGTTCTTTTGGCATGATAGAATGGTGGTCAATCCATTATCTCTACCTTCCACCCAATGATTTATACTTAAGATTCCCCGTGGGACGCTCTCTGGATAAAGACTTTAATATCCAGCTCGATAGCGATTCAAACATGATGGGCGGTGTCGTACCTGATATCCGTGTTCCCATAAATGATACGGTCCTTGATCAGCTCTATATCGACAGCATTGATGTGGAGTTGAATTATGCGATACGGGAACTTAATTCCATGCTTGGAATTAACGAACAGCATCGCGGCGTCACGAGACTGATCCTGGATCATATCTTTCCCAATCCCATCACATCTTATGCAACGATTTCGTACCGGCTGGAGGAAGCCGCCGTAGTTTCGTTTGCTATTTACGACTTTTGCGGGAGAGTGGTGACAACGCTGATGGATGAACCACAAAATGCGGGACGATATACGGTCAAATGGAGTACCGGAGATACGAAGCCCGGGATTTATTTTTACAGGATCAGTGCTGGTAATGTTAGTGTTACCCGGAAATGCATCGTTCTGTGACAACGGTTAGTATAGTAACTGAAGTTTAGATTCGTCTTATAATTTTATATCAGCACCATGAAATCAAAACTGTTTTTACTGATCCTTGCATTGATGTGTATGGGTTTGATCACATGTAAAAAAGAGAGTGATCCGTATGGTGATCTGAATAAACAGATTGTTGCGGAATGGGAACATGTGAGCGATTCCATCCTCGCCAATTCCGGGGTCCCCGGTATGATTATCGGGATCTGGGCTCCCGATAGAAACCTCTCGTGGGTCATAGGAAAAGGGAAAGCCAATCTGGCTACCGGCGAAAAACCTGACCCGTCCATGAAATACCGGATGGGGAGTCTTACCAAGACTTATACCTACACGGTTCTTCTCCAGCTGGTAGATGAAGGAAAAATCAGTCTTTCAGATAAGCTTAGTTTATTTCTACCCGATTTCCCTAAAGCCGACAGCATCACAATTCGGATGTTATGCAATCACACGAGTGGCATCTTTGATTATACGGAAACAAACCTGTTTCAGATGAGTCTTATCACGGATCCGTTAAAAAAGTGGACCAGCCAGGAGATGATCGACCTGGTTAAAACGGAACCCTTTTATTTTTCTCCGGGGACAGCTTTCAAATATTCCAACACAAATACCATTATCGCTGGGATGATTGTGGAAGAACTCACCGGAAACTCTATTGCAGCGGAAATTCAGCATCGGATTCTCGATGCTCTTCACCTGGAGAATACCATCTATCCCACCAATCAGGTGATGACGGGTGCATTTGTTCATGGTTACGGGTGGTTTGAAGGGGATAGCACCGATGTGTCACAGGCGTATGATCCTTCCATGGCTGGCGCGGCAGATGCTATGATTGCCGATGTGTACGACCTGAAGAGCTGGGTGGAACATCTTTACAAAGGCACTTTGCTTACACCGGAAACACAAACTCAGCGGCTCACAGTTGTTCCAGCTACAGATGAAGACTGTGAAGAATACGGACTTGGAATTATGCATAAGATTTATCCTCCCATGTGGGGCCATACCGGAACCATCCCGGGATATAAAAACTGGGCGGGGTATTGTCCTACAGAAAATGTAACCATTGTGATCAATTACAATGCTACCACTGACAAGCCAATGGACCTTGCATCCCGACTAATGACTATTTACCTGGTGGCAATAACAAAATAAAACCATCCTCCAAATACACAAGTCCATCCCGCCCGCATGCCTTTGCGTGTTTGTGTGTGCCTTGCATGAGCATGCAGCGCACACTTGTTGTAAGCTGTTGCAAAATGTTAAAAATACAAATATTTTTAAAGAGGATATACAGCAGGTATGCATTTTTTTCCAAGGGTGGAAGGCCTGGACATGGGTGTGGGTGTGAGTGTCGGTGTGGGTGTGGGAGAGGATATGGCGAAACACTGCTTTGTTTCTTCTATGCTTTCAATAAAATATGGATTAGAAAGTGAATTTTCTGTCAATAGATCAATTTTTCGATTGAACAATTCTTCAAGCTTATGATGTAATTCAAAGTAATTGTCGGTGTATTTCTCAATAGAAATGTCCTTGAACGAAATTAATATATCAATATCGCTATTGGTAGTGAAACTATCACTACACACTGATCCGAAAACATGCATTGTTTTAACATCATATTTTTTGCAAAGCTCTTGAAGTGCGCTAATCTTTTCTTTAATAATACTTTGCATGACCTGATTTTTGTACAAAGATAATATTTATTATTCAGCATTTTTCATGTGTAGCGTTTTCGACACTTACGTATAATGTATTGGATATGTAAGCTTAATAATAATATTAAAAAATACGAATATTTTTAGAAAGCGACACAGCGTCATAGGTGTGGGTGTGGGAGTGTGTATGCCGAAAGGCGGGATGGTGTGAGAGGTGCACCCCGGCTATTCATGGTCGGGGCCGCCTACTCGATTGTGCTACGTTTTTTCTTTTCTCAAGGTTTAAATTGAAGTAAATAACATCGAAGAATTACTCCGAAAGTATTTGGTACAATTCAAGATTTAGGTAGTAGTGATGACCTTCGATTTCTTTCTTCTCCATCACTTGCATATCACATAACTTATTGAGATAATCTCTTGCAGTATTTTCTGCATAAATTCCAGAATCAACCATATGTTTTACCTTGGTAAACGGTTGAGTAAACAAGAATTCTATAAGACCTTCCGGATTACGGAATTTTCGATCATCTTTCTTTACAAATTCTAGAATTGAATCTTTTATAGACACAATTTCATTGATCTTATGGAACGTAATATTCGAGGTGTTTTCAATGGCTCTCATCATAAATAATAACCAGTCCTTCCAATTACCTCTTTGAGAGACGCCCATTAATCCGGAGTAATAATCATCCTTATGATCCAAAATGTATCGACTGAGGAACAATATTGGAACATCCAGTAGTCCTTTGTTCGTCAAATAATGGATATTGAATACACGTCCTGATCTGCCGTTTCCATCACGGAATGGATGAATAGCCTCAAACTGAAAATGAGCAATGGCCATTTTTAGTAAATGATCAATTCTATACTGCTCATCATCATTCAAGAAGTTTACAAGATTGTCTAGCTTATCTTTAATTATGGTAACACCTCTAGGAGGAGTGTAGATAACCTGACCGGCATTTGGTCCTGTGCCTCCTTGTTTAATAGTCGTATTCAAAAAATCGGGACGAATCCCATCCGTTGTTTGCTTTATTTCCTGAAATACCTGTATAAAGTAGTCTTGATCAAATTGTCCGGTTTTTTGTAAATAGTTGTAGCCAGACCAAAGTGCTTCTCGATATCTTAATACCTCTTTGGATGCTCCGGTTGTTTCAGTGTTTTGATCGCTATATGCTTTATATAGCTCATCATCAGTTGTGAATATGTTCTCAATTGCACTGGAACTCTTTGCTTCCTGCAAGCTTATTGTATTAATCAATAGCCCCTGATTTGGAATTATAGCACCTCGACCGTGAAGTCTTGCTAAAGCTGCTTTTGCATCTCCAAGCTTCTCCAATATTTCTATTGTTTGATAGAGCTCCTTTCTAATGGGTAACGAGGGAAGATCATTCCATGGAACATTTCTGTCAGGATTAATTGGATAAAGTATTTCGTGCATCAATTAATCTTATTTTTAATGTTTACTCGAATTCTGACCTCAAAAGTACGATTTCTTATCCAGCAAACATTAAAAAATTAAAAAAATAATGTTTTGACAAAATCCTGACCTTAAAAGTAATTCTTAAACATCCAGCAAACATCAAAATACTATCATTTTAATGTTTGGTTAGATTTTGGCCTTAAAAGAACAGAGATACAACCATTCAAACCTTAAAAAAAGAAATTATTAAGGTCTGACTCATTTGTAATGTACCTTTTCACCTCCTCCAAATTAATACCTGAATACGAAGCGAACTTACGGATGGTATTAGTTTTCTTTCATTCAATGTGGCACAACTATTTAGGATTTCATCTTCAAATTACGAAAAAAAATAAATATTAACGACAGATCGATGTTATTTGCAGATAAATCCGAGTTGAACGAAGCCGCCTGTAAATCAATAAGATTACCCATGTGAAAGCAATATATAAAAAACCTATTAATAAGGCGCCATTCAAGCCAAGGATGGACATAAGTCTCCTAAATCCTTACCGGGTTATCCAGTTCTATTTTCTCTTCCAGGGAAGATTCGATGAGAACAATCTGTGAGCGGGGTTTTCCTTGTATGTGTACTGAATGTTGCCGGTTGAGTGAACGTAGAGAAGCAAAACCGGTTTACATTCAGTCATCCCGATGAGAATCTTCCGAATCGGGATAATCCATACATGAAAAATAGTTGAAACGCCCGTAAATACAGGGAAAAGAGGTAATAAATTATAACAAAATTGATGTTGAAAAGGAGAGGATTTTTAGACAGTCTGACGATTTCGTGCTTGGCCTTGTGCAAAATACCGCTTTTCTGACAATTTATAAAATTCATTTTGCATAAGGCTAAGCACGTGTTACCAGCCGTACTTTATTGTCTCGAAAGCTGATAATCATTAATTAAAAGGTCAGCTGAAAGATTCAATTTATTTGTCAATTTGCGAATCATTTCAACGGTCAATTTTCGTTTTCGGTTGAGAACCTCAGAAACTCTGCTTTTACCACCAATTTCATTAACTAAATCAACTTGCTTCAATTGCAACTCTTCCATTCTTATTTTTATGGCTTCTATTGGATCTGGAGTCTCAATTGGATAATGTTTTTTTTCAAATTCGTCTATTAACAACCCAAGAATGTCTGCTTCATCACTTTCAGGTGTCCCAATTGCAGCATCAAAGATTTCGTTAAGACGTTTTAACGCTTTACGATAATCTGCTTCTGTTTTTATTGGCTTGATTTCCATATTTTTTATTTTTTAAATTGTATTTGCATTTATTTTGCCGTATTCAACATGTGTCCCAATGAATTTTATGAAAACCCATTGTTTTTCAAAATTGAATTTGGCAATGAGTCTGTATGAATTGCCTTTTATATTAAAAACAATCCTACCGTTTTTTAGCCTGAATTATTCATAAAAAAATGGAAAAGTTTGTTATCTCATTGATAATCATTATCTTTGAGGTGTATAAACTTTTAAACAAACTTTTCCATGAGTAAAGATACAAAAAGCCCAAATACCCATCTTGTTTCTGA
>JAPLDP010000066.1 GCA_026391695.1 Bacteroidota bacterium | reverse complement strand
ATTCAGGGAACCTATACAGTGGCTGCATCAGCTGCAGGGTATCTGGAACAGGTTGCTGAAGACGTGATGGTTGAAGGGATTACGACCCAGGACTTTGCACTTGAACCTGAACCATGCTTGCCTCCACTTAATCTGGAAGGCATAGTCCTCAATGAGGTTGACGTATACCTTACATGGCAGTCACCCACTGCAGTTGATCGGAGCACTAATCGCATGTCATTGCTTGGCTACAACGTCTACCGCGATGGGGTTAAGATCAATACCAGCCTGGTTATGGAAACACAATATACTGATATGGATCTTGCAATCGGCATATATACCTATTATGTAACTGCTCAGTACACCTTGTGCGAATCAGGACATTCCAATGAGGTGGGAGTCACAACAGGTATAGATGAACTTGCCAATGGCAAGATAAATGTCTACCCTGTTCCTGCTACGGATTATGTCAACGTTGAAGTGAGCGACAATGTCCGCGAACTCAGGGTTATCAACTATGTAGGACAGGTGGTGCTTGAACGGAATGTCGGTCAGGCAAAGAGCTTCCAGCTCAATACCTCCACGCTCAGCTCAGGCTCATACATGATCGAATTTACATCTGAAGATGGCAATATTATAACCAAACGGTTAGTCATTGCCAGATAATCCTTAACCGGAATCATTGAAAAAGGGGAGTCCTGAGGGATTCCCCTTTTTTTGTTATTTTTGAAGGGTATATGTGATTGAATCAACTGATAACCGTAAAGGACGCAAAGAGGGATGTTTTCGGTAAATAATATTTCAATGCATTTTTCAGGAATGTACATTTTTAATGATGTATCTTTTCTGATCAACGGTAGGGATCGTATTGGCCTGGTGGGGAAAAATGGTGCCGGAAAAACCACTCTTATTCGTATCATAACACGCGATATTGAACCGGAAACAGGCCAGGTGGTCATTCCATCAGGTAAAACCGTGGGGTATATGCCCCAGGAAATGAATATCTTCAGCACTGACCCTGTTTTCACCGAAGCTCTCTCCACATTCTCAGAAGCTCTGGAACTCGAAGAGAAAATTCGGTACTATTCTGATCAGATTGTAGGTATCAGGGACCATGAAACGCACCGGTATGCATCACTGGTTGAAAAACTGATCCAGGCCACGGAACATTTCCGGATCATCGGAGGCTCAACAAAAGAGGCCGATACTGAAAAAGTCCTCATGGGATTAGGCTTCACCTATGATGATTTTAAACGCCCTCTCAATACTTTCAGCGGCGGATGGCAGATGAGGGTGGAACTGGCAAAGATACTTCTCCGCAAACCTGATCTCCTCTTACTCGATGAGCCTACAAACCACCTGGATATTGACTCCATCCAGTGGCTGGAGCAATTCCTTATTGACTACCCCGGAGCAGTGGTGCTTGTTTCGCATGACAGAGCTCTGCTGGATAATGTTACAACAAGGACCATCGAGATATCACTGGGCAAAATTTACGATTATAAAACCAGTTATTCCGGCTATGTTATCCTTCGTGAACAGCAAAGAGAGAAACAGTTGGCCACATATTCAAATCAGCAACGGCAGATTGCTCAGATCGAACGCTTTATAGAGCGGTTCAGGTACAAAAATACAAAATCTAAACAGGTACAGTCAAGGATTAAGACACTGGAGAAAATTGAGGTTGTCGAAATTGATGTCGTGGATAAATCATCGATTCATTTTGTATTTCCTCCAGCACAACGCTCTGGAAAGGTTGTTTTTGAAGCCAGGAGCCTGACAAAAAAATATGACGACCTTGTTGTTCTGAATGCACTGGATTTTGTCATCACAAGGGACGAGAAGGTGGCATTTGTAGGGAAGAATGGTGAAGGTAAGTCTACGCTGTCGAAGATCATAGCCGGTGTCATTGATTATTCTGGCCATGCCAGACTAGGTCATAATATCAGGGTTGGTTATTTTGCCCAGAACCAGGCTGAATTACTCGATCAGAATAAAACAGTGTTTGATACGATCGATGAGGTGGCAGTGGGAGATATGCGTTCAAAGGTCAGAGATATTCTGGGTAGTTTCCTGTTTGGCGGTGATACCATATACAAATGGGTGAAGTCACTGTCAGGTGGCGAGAAATCCCGTCTGGCCATCGCCAGGCTGTTATTGTCACCGGCTAACCTGCTCATACTCGATGAACCTACCAATCATCTGGATATGCAATCGAAGGATATCTTCAAGGACGCCTTGTTACAGTTTCAAGGGACACTGGTCATTGTGTCGCATGACAGAGACTTTCTGCAGGGATTGACCAATAAGGTTTTTGAATTCCGGAACCACACCATAAAACAATATTTCGGAGATATTTATGATTTTCTGGAGTCTAGAAAAATTGATTCGCTCAGGATTCTCGAAGCCTCTCATGTTAAAGAGCAATCCCGAATAAAAAATGAGAGTTTATCGGAAAATAAACTCAAATATGAACAGAAGAAGTTATTCGAAAGAGAATACCGGAAATTAGCCAATCGGATAAGCAAATGTGAGTCGGAAATACAAAAAATCGAAAAGGAAATCAAAGTTATTGATGAGTATTTTTCAAGTCCTGAAAAGTATGCAACACAATTGCAACAGAAGGGAATATTTGAAAAGTATGCCTTACTGAAGCAGAGGCTGGAAGAGGAAATGAAATCATGGGAAGAACTGAATCTGCAGATTGAAGAGATTGAAAATCAGCATAAAACAGAAATATGATTCAGGAATCCCTATCCATGATTTTCTTGGCAAAATTCAACAATTCTCTTTTTCTTTCATTATCAACATCAATTTTATCAAAAAAAGCCATGGCTTTTTGATAATAGACCTCCATCTCCTGTAATGTAAAGTCTTTAATTTTTAGCTGGTCGTATATTTTTTTGACAGACTTAATTTTAGTTTTATTGTCAAAGGAATTATGACTGAAACACTTTATAAGTGACAGGAGTGTATCACCTGAAGCTATTTCTAAGGCTTTAAGGTAGGGATAGGTTTTTTTGTTATCCAGTATGTCTCCGCCTGATATTTTACCGAATTTGGATTCGTCTCCGTATATATCCAGAAGGTCGTCCTTTAACTGAAAAGCGATACCCAGGTTTTCTCCAAAAGTATATAAGTTTTCAGTATCCTTTTCACAGGCACCGGCGATAATTGACCCTATCTTCAGGCTTGCACCAAACAGTACAGCTGTTTTCAGCCGTATCATACGCATATAGTCCTTTATGGGAACCTTTTCCTGTGATTCATAGTTCAGATCATATTGTTGTCCTTCGCAAACCTCTTTGGCTGTTCTGGTAAATACTTTAAGTACATCGGGCAAGAATTTTTTTTCGGTTTCAGCAACATAACTGTATGCGACAGCAAACATAGTATCGCCCGACAGGATAGCGATGTTGGTATTCCATTTTTTATACACTGAAGGTTTTCCTCTCCGGATTGGTGCATTGTCCATGATATCATCATGCAGGAGAGTGAAATTATGGAAAACCTCCAGGCCTATAGCAGGATTAATGACTTTTTCGATGTCACCACCGAAAAGGTCACAACCCATGAGCATCAAAACAGGCCGAAACCGTTTTCCGCCTAAGGCAAGAGTATATTTGATCGGTTCATAGAGTTCATTTGGCTCAAAATCAAATGTTTGTTCGGCCAGAGCTGTATTGAACCGTTCATGCAAGTATTGGATGGAGTACATGACTAATCAGTTAAATCCATAAGATACTGGCCATAGCCGCTTTTTATCAGAGGTTCGGCTACACTGACCAGTTGTTTCCTGTTGATAAATCCCATCCGGTAGGCCACCTCTTCAATGCAGCCAATTTTAAGCCCCTGCCGGTCTTCAATGACCTGAACGAATTGCGCCGCCTGTAGCAGTGACGTGAATGTTCCCGTATCCAGCCAGGCTGTGCCACGACTCAGAATGCCCACTTTAAGTTTTTTTGCCTCCAGAAAACACCTGTTGACATCAGTAATTTCATATTCTCCACGGGCACTGGGTTTTAGCCCCTTTACAACCCTGATAACGGAGTTGTCATAAAAATATAATCCCGGAACAGCATAATTGGATTTCGGATGCTGTGGTTTTTCTTCAATGGATATGGCATTATTCTTCTCATCAAATTCAACCACACCATAACGTTCAGGATCTGAAACGTGATAAGCAAATACAACACCTCCGTCAGGATCATTATTTTCAAACAGGACCTGCTGTAGACCTGTACCATAAAATATATTGTCGCCCAGTATGAGCGCTGCTTTATCTTTTCCGATGAATGATTCACCTATGACGAAAGCCTGGGCTATTCCGTTGGGTATGGCCTGTTCGGCATAACTGAATGAACATCCTATCGAAGATCCGTCACCCATCAGCTTTTTGAAATGAGGCAGATCATAGGGAGTGGATATGATCAGAATGTCACGTATACCCGCCATCATTAAAACTGATAGGGGATAGTATATCATCGGTTTATCATATATAGGCATCAACTGCTTGCTTACAGCAAGCGTTATCGGGTATAAACGTGTACCTGAGCCTCCGGCCAGAACTATTCCTTTCATTGTGAATTTTTTTATAAAATTAATATTTTTCAGGGAATCATGCTGAACCCCTGGTGTCCGGTTCTTTTATCTCCAAATCAGTGAGCTCAATATCTTCTTCTTCATCCTGCATTTCAATCAGAGGTTCTTTAAATGCCTTAGTCGTGATGTGCCAGTCAAGAGTAAGTATCATGGAGGGCAAAACAAATAAATTGGAGAGGAGAGCAATAAACAGGGTTACTGAAACAAGGTAACCTAATGCCTGTGTACCACCAATGCTGGAGAGGATAAATATGGCAAAACCCAGGAATAGTACACTCGACGAATAAATCATGCTGAATCCGGTTTCCCTGAGTGAAGAAATGACCGATGATTTAATGTTCCAGTGATTTCTTCTCAGATCGGCGCGGTATCGCGATAAATACTGAATGGTATTGTCGACGCTTATTCCAAGTGCGATGCTGAAAATCACTACTGTTGATGGTTTTATCGTAACACCAAGGAAACCCATCAGTGCAGCCGTGAGAATCTGTGGAATGAGATTGGTAATGAGGGAGATTCCTACCATCTTATAAGATGTAAAAAGGAAGGCCATCAGGCCTGCAATGACAGCAATGGCGAGCAGAAGACTCGTCAGGAGATGACGGACAAGATATTCAGAGCCTTTGAAAAAAACTATGCTCGCACCAGTAACCTCCACATTGTATTTGTCGGATGGGAAGATGCTTTCGATTTTAGGCCGGAGGTTCTCATTGATACGCTGAATATCATATGTGCCAAGATTTGCCATCTGAACGCTGACACGCGTCACACGGAAGCTGGTATCGACAAAGGAATTAAAAAAGTTTTTCCGGTTATCAGTAAAACGGGGTAAGTAGGATAAAATAAAATTCTTTTCCTGGCTATTCGGTAAACTGTAGAAATTGACATTTCCGTTATAAAAAGCCTGTTTTGCAAATTTGGCAACATCGGCAATGGAAAGCGACTTGGAAAATTCCGGATAGCCCGAAAGGGTGTCCTGGAGCTGTGATATTTTTTCAAGTGTCGGCAGACGTAATACACCTTTGGGTTTGCGTGTGTCAATTAAAATTTCATACGGTAGAACACCATGAAACTCGTTTTCAAAAAAAACAAGGTCAGTGTACAAAGGATCTCTATGTGCAATGTCATCAACCAGTCGGCCTGTGGTTTTGAGCTGCGTTATGCCAACGATACCGATGCCCAGGCATATGGCTGTGGCGATATAGATGGTTCGACGCCTGTACTGTACAAGATAGATGATCTTTTCCAGAATGCCAAGGGTTATTTTATTTTCAAGATGTTTCAGATGACGGTGTTTTGGGATTCCCAGGTAACTGTAAAAAATGGGAATGAGAAACAACGAAAGCAGATACGTGAACATAATACTGATGGCAGAGATAAGACCAAATTCCATTAACATCTTATTGCCGGTGACGATAAAAGTTGCAAAGCCCACTGCTGTTGCCAGGTTAGTCAATAATGAGGCATATCCCACACGCTGAACAACCCTGGACAAAGCTTTCACTTTATTCCGATGTGCACGGAATTCATGATGGAACTTGTTAAGCAGAAAAATACAGTTTTCAACACCGATAACGATGATCAGGGGTGGAATTATCCCTGTCAGTATAGTAATCTTATATCCCATGACAGAAATGAGCCCTAAGCCCCATATTAAGCTTATGATCACGATAATCATAGGGAATATGACGGCTTTGAACGATCTGAAAAAGATAAAAAGGATGACTGAAGCTATGACCATAGCCAGCAGGATGAAAAGCTTTAATTCCCGTTCAACTTTCTGTACATTGATTGTCCTGATATATGGCAGACCTGAATAGTGAAGTTTTATGTTATATGTCGTACCGAATTTGTCGGCTTTTGCTTTTATTTCATGGACAACCGAAATCCTTTTCTTGGAGTTCAATTTGTCCTTGTCGAGAGTCACTGCAATAAGGGTTGCACGGGTTTCCCTGCAGAAAAGGATACCGTCATAAAAAGGGAGTGAAATGATAACCTGTTTTATGCTATCAAGTTCCTCTTGCGAAGAGGGTTTTCTCAATACAACAGGTCTCAGGTCAAAAGCCTTTGTGGAATCATTTTTTACCAGATTATAGAACCTTCCAAGTGATAGAACCTCCTGGACTCCATCTATATTTTTAATGTCATTCGAAAGGTCGTACATGCTATTGAAACAATCCAGATCAAAAATCCCTTCATCTTTAAGCCCAATAAACAGCACTGCTCCGTCTTCACCAAAAGTTTTTTTAAACTGCTGGTATTTGATGTAGGTTGAATCACTTGAAGGGAGCATACTGGTCAATTCATAAGTGATTTCAACATCATGGGCCCTATATCCCATGAAGGCGGTTATCAACAGGATAATGATGATGTTGACCAAACGGTTCCTTAAGATGAATCTAACCAGGTAAGTCCACATAAAAAAACAAAACTCTGTCTGAAAAAGGACAGAATAAATAGAACCAGAATAAAAGCATTCGAAGTTATAACTTTCCGGCGGAAAATAAAAGTATTATGCGAAAGTAATTGATCTTCAATGCATGAAACAGAATAAGAGCCTTGCTTATATGGTTAGTTTCCAAAATAATTCTATTTTTGTACAACCTCATGAATAATCATTTCAAATATGAAAAAGCAGGAAAAGCTTTTCAGCAGGAAGACACTGGCCATATTATCTGGTGGCGGTGATACCCCGGCTATCAATTCGAGTATTGAATCTATCCGAAACAGGGCCTCTCTGTTGGGTTTTAAAGTTTATGGCGTCAGGCATGGCTGGAAAGGATTATTGGGAGATGGTGATGTTGTGGACCTGAGCCACCAGTCCTATAATGGATGGTACGGCGGTACAGCCCTGCGGTCCAGCAGAACCAATCCTTTTCCATCCAAACAAAATCCTGAAAGTCGTGTACCCCAGATTTTAAAGAACCTCGAGCGGTATAAAATTGATGTTCTGGTGACTATTGGAGGTGATGACACAAATGGTGCCGCCAAACGATTGTATGAAACTGAAGGCATTCCCGTAATAGGATTCCCTAAAACTATCGACAATGATCTTCGCACCAGGACTATGCATAATTTCAATGATAAAACCATTGAGGCGGTGCTTTGTCCGGGATTTCCTTCCGCAGCAGCGGCTATTGCTGAATTTACAGCCCGGATCAAAACAACAGCCGAATCGCATTCCCGGATCATCGTTCTTGAGGTAATGGGCCGTGACGCCGGTTGGTTAACAGGTAGCGCTGTCTTTGGTGGCTGTGACCTGGCACTGGTACCGGAATTTCAAATGACCAGGGAACGTAAGGAATTCTTCCTTGAAACCGTCAAGGAATCTTATCTGAAATCACCTAAAAAGACACTCATCATCGCTGTTGCTGAAGGTGTGAGATGGTACAACGATCTGAAAGATCAAGTGGATTTTGTATATGCAAGTTCAGAAGTAGATGAATATGGTCATCCCCGGTTTGGTGGGATAAGCGGCATTGTCGCATCGGAAATTTATAATAAATTGAAAATTGAAGCCCGTGCTCAGATCACCGGATATTATGCCCGCTCCGGTGATTGCAGGGAATATGACCGCCGCCTGACCATGACCCTCGCTGATAAGGTGGTTGATCTTTTACTCAGGGAAGATTATGGTCAGATGCCCGTGATGAGCAAAGTTGTTCCCTATGAGCAACTTGAGGAATTCAACACAGGCTCTATTGATATGGGTAAGATCGGTAACAGGGAACTGCCTGAAGAATATTATGATGTCAACACATTCAGATTCACCGAAACATTTTCTGATTTCTTATCTCATATTTTGAAGCATCCGGTCCATACCGACTTTGAATATGATTTCCCTGTAGTCATTCCGGAATAAAAAAATGGGTGCCTCGCTTTTGAGACACCCTCTTCCATTTTTATCCCATCTGTTTTAATGCAATGTAATCGTGAACGTTCTCCCTTTGATGGTCACTGTTGCCTGATCGTCGCATATGCCGTCGCCATAATCCAGTAACCGCGTCGGTCTTCCTTCAGGGATGATTTCCACTGTGCCACTGACAAAATATCTGCACGATAGCTCTTTACGTAATGGCTTAATGATCGCTTTTGTAAATATCATTCCGGATGGCCTGGTCCCCGTCGCTGTCCCTGTAATAAGGTAGACGTCATCCCTTAATCTGGGTGTGAATTCTCCTTCAATCCATTTTTTGTTTTTATATGTCGTCCAATTCAGCGTACCCTGATTGTTTGCTAAAATGATGCTTCCTTCAACATGTATTGAAAATGTCAGAAAACCACTTTCATTCCGGCCCTCATTTTCAATTACCCTCGTGCAGATGACCTGGTTGTCATTAACGAAATAATTATCTGTTGTGATGGTAATGACAGTACCTGGCTCACGGTAACGGCCTGTGAAACTGACATTTATAATCCCTCGGCGATACCGGCCATCATTACACAGGCAATTTGTATCGCCAAAGTCAATGGTCATGACATGGGGAAAGGCCATCGTATCAATCGTCACAGTAGCGCAGTGACCAAGAATACCATCCCCCTCGGTCGACTTGAATCCTTTGTCAGTACCATATAATCCCTCATCAGCTATGGTATGGATATCTTCAAAAATACCTTCTGCCAGCGCATAATCTTTGGCAGCCGATAGATCGGTATCATCACTTTGATCATTATTCTTTTCACAACCGGTATATAATGTACCGGCTAAAATGAATAAAAGAATTGTACTGAAGAATTTTAAGATTTTCATGTTTTTTTGTTTAAATATTATGGCATTAAGATAAATTTAATCCTATTTGGTTTAATCAATGAGACTCAAATTTTTCAAACGTAGTGCAGAAAAATTTGCAAGTCGAATTAATCCCGACGGCGAAGCAAGTCGGGATCGGTTACAAACTATGCACCTTGCCGCGGCAAAGGGGTCCAACGCTTGCCTTGGATTCATACCCATCATTTAGGATTTGTGAGGGATTGCTCAGTTCCGCTGTAATTGATAAATTTGCAGACTAATTGGTTGAATCCGGTGACAACCGGTTTCCAAATTCATATACTTTGGACTTAAAGGAGCTTATTAAGCTATACAGTCAGGACAGCCGGACATTCCAGATCATTCAGAATCTCATCGCGTCTGGTCAGGCACGCATCTGGCTGAAGGGCATCATCGGTTCACAGCGTGCTATTATCGCGACGTCCCTGTATGAAGCAACATCTTTCAGTTATCTGTTTATCCTTCCTGATAAAGAAGCTGCAGCCTATTTTTATAATGATCTCGAAAATATTTTCAGTGAGTCCACTGCCAGTCTGAATAAAAAACGAGTCCTGTTTTTCCCGTCAAGTTATAAGAAACATTATCAGATGGATAATCCTGACAGCTCTAATGTTCTTATCCGGACTGAAGTTTTGACCCGTTTTATGAATAAAGGCCGAAAAACAATTGTGGTCACTTATCCTGAAGCTTTATGCGAAAAGGTGATTCAGAAAAACCTGTTTCATAAAAATCTCTTCAGAATTCAGATTGGCGACAGGATTTCTCTCGATTTTTTTATAGAATTGCTTATAGAGTATGATTTTGATCGGGTCGATTTTGTTGTGGACCCTGGTCAGTTTTCAGTCCGTGGTGGTATCATCGATGTGTTTTCCTTTTCAAATGAGCTCCCTTACCGCATTGAGTTTTCAGGCGACCTGATCGAATCACTTCGTACCTTTAATCCTGATAACCAGCTATCAGCAGAGAAGCTGACACGCATAACATTGCTTCCCAATACCCAAGACAGGACCAGTGATGAAGAAAGGGAATCGGTTTTTTCATTTATTAATGCACAGACTATTCTTTGGTTTGATGACATTCACTTTACAATTGATAAGATTAATTCTGAATATGAAAAAGCCGGCAGAGTCCTGGCCGGTTCAGAACTTGATAAAATTGACCATAAGGCTTTGGACTCTTTGTTTATGCCTGGCGAAGAGATTAAAAGGCAAATCTTGGAGTTCCCGATCATTGAAACTGGAAAGCATCCCGATGCCATCCATAACCTGATAATAGACTATAACATTGTCCCTCAGCCTTCATTCAATAAAAATTTTGAATTACTCATTCATGACCTTAACGGGAATTCGGTAAATCAGATCAGTAATATCATTACCATCGGTAATCCCAAGCAGTTAGAAAGAATTTATGCGATTTTTGAGGATATTCAGGCGCGGCACCCCGAAATACCGAAGATTGAATTCAGTCCCTTGAATCTGGAATTTCATGAAGGCTTCATCGATAAGGATCTTAAAATTGCCTGTTATACTGACCACCAGATATTTGACCGTTACCAGCGTTTTCATCTGAAAGAGCATTTTAGCACCAAAGAGGCATTGACCCTCAGGGAGATGTATGATCTCAAACCGGGTGACTATGTAACCCATATCGATCACGGTATAGGACGTTTTGACGGATTGGAAAAGATTGATAACAATGGCCGCCAGCAGGAAGCCCTTCGCCTGGTATATGCCAATAACGACCTTCTTTATATCAGCATACACTCTCTTCACCGAATAGCTAAATACGTTGGAAAAGAAGGAACCATCCCAACTTTGAATCGCTTGGGCTCAAATGCATGGGAAAACCTCAAGAACAGAACTAAGAAAAAGGTCAAAGACATTGCTAAAGACTTGATACGTTTATATGCTGAACGTAAATCCTCACCCGGTTTTCAGTTTTCACCGGATACCTATCTTCAAAATGAACTGGAAGCCTCTTTTATTTATGAAGATACTCCTGATCAGATCAAGGCAACACTGGATGTCAAAAAAGATATGGAAGTGGACAATCCGATGGACAGGCTCATTTGTGGCGATGTCGGATTTGGTAAAACTGAAGTAGCCATAAGGTCCGCTTTTAAAGCGGTGGCTGATAGCAAACAGGTCGCCGTTCTGGTGCCTACAACTATTCTGGCATTACAACATTATCATACATTTTCAGAAAGACTGAAAGAATTCCCCTGCCGGGTGGATTATATCAACCGCTTTAAAAGTACTAAAGAACAAAAGCTGACTATGACAGATCTGGCTGATGGAAAAGTGGATATCCTCATCGGTACACATCGGCTTATCAGCAAGGATATTATATTCAAGGATCTAGGTTTGCTGATCATTGACGAAGAGCAGAAATTCGGTGTTGCAGCCAAGGAAAAAATAAAACATCTTAAGGTTAATGTCGACACTTTGACTCTGACAGCTACACCCATACCGCGCACTTTGCAGTTTTCGATGATGGGTGCCCGCGACTTATCCATCATCAATACTCCACCACCTAACAGATTTCCTATACAGACAGAATTGCATTCTTTCAATGAGGATATTATCCGCGACGCGATCAGATACGAGATCTCAAGGGGTGGCCAGGTCTATTTTGTTCATAACAGAGTCCAGAACATTTTGGATGTCGCCAGAATTATCGACCGGCTTATGCCTGGAATCAGAGTTGCCATCGGTCACGGTCAAATGAAAGGCCACGAGCTGGAACAAACTATGCTCGACTTCATCGAAGGATATTATGATGTTCTGGTCGCAACTACAATTATCGAATCGGGACTTGATATTCCCAATGTGAATACAATCATTATTAATGACGCACATAATTATGGCCTGAGCGAACTTCATCAGCTCAGGGGCAGGGTCGGACGGTCGAATAAAAAGGCCTTTTGCTATTTGCTCGCTCCGCCTTTATCAGTTCTGACACCGGAAGCGAGAAAGCGTTTAAAGGCTATTGAAGAATTCTCCGACTTGGGAAGCGGTTTTCAGATCGCTATGCGCGACCTTGATATCAGGGGTGCCGGTAACATACTCGGCGCCGAACAAAGCGGATTTATTTCCGAAATTGGATTTGAAATGTATCAGAAAATCCTTGATGAGGCTATCCGGGAATTGAAAGAAAGTGATTTCAAAGACCTCTATAAGAGTGAAACCCCCACTGAATTTGTCAGAGATTGTGTGGTCGAAACCGATCTCGAGATACTGATACCGGACGATTATGTCAGCAATATGTCAGAACGGCTGAACCTCTATAAGGAATTGGATAATATTGAAACAGAAAAAGAATTGATGAATTTCCAATCCAGGCTTATTGATCGTTTCGGACCAATTCCCCATCAGATTGATGACCTGATTAACACTATCAGGCTGAGATGGTTTGCTAAAGGTATCGGACTGGAAAAGATCGTGTTAAAATCCAACCAAATGATCGGCTACTTTGTCACCAACCAGGAATCAGCGTATTATCAGACAACAACATTCACTGACATTATTAAATTCCTGCAACAAAATCCTGTTAATTGCCGGCTGCAGGAAAAAAATAATAAACTGACGATTCTTTTCAGCAATATTTCGGCTGTCAATGCTGCAAACAGTGCTTTAACCGCACTGGTATCAGAAGCCTGAATCCAAAATAATTCTTAAAAAGTCTTAAATTATTTTTTTTCTCGCTAACAAAAATCTAATTTCGTTAACACAAACTCAAATAAACGTGGCAGATAGTATAGTAATCATACCTACCTATAACGAAAAGGAAAATATTGCAAACATTATCCGCAAGGTTTTTTCCCTTCAAAAAGATTTTGATATCCTGATTGTCGAAGATAATTCACCCGATGGAACGGCCGGAATTGTCAGGCAGCTGATGAACGAATTTACCGGTCGCCTTTTTATAGAAGAGCGCAAGGGAAAGCTGGGGCTTGGAACAGCCTATATTCATGGTTTTAAGTGGGCGTTGAAGAGAGGTTATGCCTTTATTTTTGAAATGGATGCTGATTTCTCGCATAATCCCGATGATCTAGTCAGGTTATACAATGCCTGTGCCATTGAAGGTGCCGACCTGGCCATTGGGTCCAGATATATTAATGGCGTTAATGTAGTGAACTGGCCAATGGGACGTGTGCTCATGTCATATTATGCATCGGCTTACGTACGCCTGATTACACGTATGAAAGTGCGCGATACTACTGCCGGTTTTAAATGTTACACACAACGCGTATTGGAAACTATTAACCTCGATAAAATACAATTCGTCGGCTATGCCTTCCAGATCGAAATGAAATATACCGCCTGGAAGTTAGGATTTACATTGAAGGAAGTACCTATTATCTTCACCGACCGTACCCAGGGTACATCCAAAATGAGTTCCGGTATATTCAAGGAGGCAATTTTTGGCGTCATCAGCCTGCGGCTTATAAATATCAAAAAACGTCATTTGAAGAAGTAAAATGAAGAATTACCATCTTGCCAACGCACAAATAGTCAATGAGGGTGAAATCTTTACAGGTGATCTTATCATTAAGGATGGCTATATTTATGAAGTCATCAGAGGTGGCCGGCCGGCGTCTGGCATGGCTGATATTATTGACTTAAGCGGAAAATTGATATTGCCCGGGGTGATTGATGATCATGTTCATTTCAGGGAACCGGGATTGACCTATAAGGCTGATTTGCTGAGCGAGAGCAGGGCAGCAGTGGCAGGTGGGGTGACATCCTTCATGGATATGCCCAACACCCTTCCACCGGTTCTTACACAGAATATACTGGAAGAAAAATATACTCTTGCGTCGCAAAAATCTTTGGCCAATTATTCATTTTATATGGGATCGTCGAATGATAATCTCGATGATGTGCTCCGTACCGATCCATTAAAAGTATGTGGCATAAAGGTATTTATTGGATCTTCTACCGGTAATTTGTTGCTGGATGATCAGCATACCCTTGAAATGATTTTTTCCCGGTCGCCTCTGCTAATTGCAGTGCATGCTGAAGATGACCGGATTATCAGTGAAAATTTGCGTTTTTTTAAAGAAAAATACAACGATGCACTGAGTCCTGACATGCATCCCCTCATCCGGAACGCCGAATGCTGTTATCAGGCCAGTTTATTGGCAGTAAGTTTGGCACGGGAATATAATACCCGGCTGCATATTTTACATCTGTCAACAGAAAAGGAACTTCAATTACTCGACAAGGATATTCCATTGGATCAGAAAATGATCACCTCTGAAGTGTGCGTGCATTATCTCTGGTTTTCCGACAGAAATTACCGCGAGTATGGCAACCGGATAAAGTGGAATCCGGCCATTAAATCAGAAGATGATAGAAGAGCATTATTCCAGGGTCTTTTTGATAACTCTTTGGATGTCATCGCAACAGATCATTCCCCACATACCCTGGAAGAAAAAAATCGTCCCTATCTTCAGGCTCCCTCTGGTGCGCCCTTTATTCAGCATGCCTTGATAGTTATGCTTGAATTTCATCATCAGGGCAGGATTTCCCTTGAAAGAATTGTTGATATGATGTGTCATCGCCCTGCTGTCTGTTTCACTATTAGGGATAGGGGTTTTATCCGGGAAGGATATAAGGCTGACCTGACGGTTATTGATACAAATTGTGAATGGACTATCGATCATGGCAACCTTCTCTATAAATGCGGCTGGTCGCCACTTGAGGGGACCCGGTTTCATTCAATGATCACCCATACTTTTGTAAATGGACACCTGGTTTATTGTGATGGCAGATTTGATGAGTCATTAAAAGGTGAAAGGCTTCTTTTTTCCAGATAATTATCTCACATAATTGAACTTATATAAATACCGGATATGTTTCGCAAGAGAACAAAAGCAGTACTTTTTTCTGCCATAGCAATCATATTATTGAGCTGTGCTGGCAGGAATGTTAAAAAAGTAGTTGAATCCTATGCAGACGGGACCCTTAAACGCGATTCCTATTATAAAATTGACGGGAATGACAGTATCCTCATAAAAGAAATATCTTATTATCAGAATAAAAATCCTCGCCTTCAGGGTGAGTTTGTGGACGATAGTCTTTATAATGGCCTCTGGACCTTCTGGTACGAGAAAGGACAGAAGTTGTGCGAGGCCAGGTTCGAGAAAGGTAAACGCATTGGTGACTGGAATATCTGGGGATTTGATGGTAAACTACTCGTTGCCGGGGATTATGAACTGAAAGAGACAGGCGATGGATTTCCGGAAACAATAAAATTTTTGAAATCAACACAAAAAGGTGTCGAACTCTCCGGTCAGATCGATTTTTATCCTAACCATAGTATCAAATCAGCCGGTTCTGCAAAAGATAACAAAAAATTTGGGCTATGGACCGCCTGGTTTAACGACGGCTCCAAATGGAGCGAAGGTGAATTCAAATATGATGTCGCTGATGGTATTCACACTGTGTGGTACCAAAATGGACAAAAGTACTATGAAGGGAAATACTTTCTTGGTGAAAAAGTCGGCCCTTGGAAGTTCTGGAATGAGAAAGGTAAATTATTACGCGAGGTAAATTATGAGCGTAAATGACAATTCAATAGAAAACCAGTGAATCTCCAGATCAGATCTTATACTTTTTCAGTTTGACGATGTCTCTTCGCTCTTTCTTTGTCGGACGTCCGGAACCTATATCCCTGTTCTCATAGTTCATTTCCTTCTTTAGTTTTATCCTTTCATACTCAGCTTCCGGTGTCTGGTCTACGGCATTCTCAACAGCAAGTTTTGCCGAAACACGGTTTTTTATTATTCCTCTAACAAGGATGGTTTTGGTAAGAGGCCCCAGTTGTATGACAATGACTTCGTTGACCTTAACATCGTGTGAAGGTTTGACAGGTTGCCCGTTTATCTTAACCTTTCCCGCTCGGCACGCTTCACCTGCCTGATTCCGCGTCTTGAATATCCTGACTGCCCAAAGCCATTTATCTATTCTGACAATTTCTTTCAATGAGGGTAAAATTGACTTTTTATGTTATTTTTGCCTGCAATAGATCTGGATAGGTACACCGGTAAAGGTGAAATGTTCCCTTATTTTATTTTCCAGGAACCGTTTATAAGGTTCCCTGACATATTGCGGAAGATTACAGAAAAACACAAATGAAGGATATTTGGTCTTCAGTTGTGTGATGTATTTGATCTTTACATATTTACCCTTGGTAGCCGGAGGAGGACTGTTTAGAATGATGGGTAGCATTTTTTCATTGAGTAGCGATGTGGAAATTTTTCTTTCCCTGTTTTTAAAGACCTGATGACATAATTCCAGGGTTTTGAAGATACGCTGTTTATTTGGCACGGAAGTGAAGACTATTGGCACATCCGTAAACGGTGCAATAGCCTCGCGTATTTGCTGCTCGAACAGTTTGGTCGAATGAGTGTCTTTCTCGATGAGGTCCCATTTATTTACAACAATTACAACACCTTTATTATTCTTTTCCACAAGGCGGAAGATATTCAGATCCTGGCTTTCGAATCCCTGGGTGGCATCCATCATGAGAATGCAGACATCGCTGCTCTCAATGGAACGTATGGAACGTAAAACCGAAAAAAATTCCACATCCTCATGAACCTTTGTCTTTTTTCTCAGACCGGCAGTGTCGACGAGTGTAAAATGAAATCCAAAGCTGTGGTAACGGATATTGATGGAATCTCTGGTAGTACCGGCAACTGGTGTGACGATGTTACGTTCCTCACCGATAAGGGTATTAATAAGGGAGGACTTACCCACATTCGGCCTGCCGATAACAGCATATCTGGGCAGGTCGCTTGTTTCGTCTTCCTGTGTCTTTATAAATTCCTTTACCACATCATCCAGCAGTTCACCGGTGCCACTCCCGTTGATAGACGACAAGGCATATATCTGCCCCAATCCCAGCTTGTAAAATTCATTGATATCGTTAAGCCGTTCAGTATTGTCAACTTTATTGACCACCAAAAAGACTTTTTTCATTGATCTTCTTAAAAGATCTGCCACATCCTCATCCATGCCTTGCAATCCATCCTTTACATCAACCATGAAAACGATGCAGTCAGCTTCTTCGATAGCGACTTCAACCTGTTTTCTTATTTCTATTTCAAATACATCCTCCGACCCGATTACATATCCACCTGTATCAATGACAGAAAAATCGATTCCATTCCAGTCTGATTTGCCATAATGACGATCGCGTGTGACGCCACTTGATGGATCGACAATGGCCTGCCTGGAACCTGTCAGACGATTGAAAAATGTTGATTTACCAACATTCGGTCTGCCTACTATCGCTAAAATATTACCCACTGATAGTGTTAATTATATGGTGAAATTAAGTACTTCGTAATTATATGAATGAGTTCAGATTTCGTAACCGAATCTTTTCAGCTGCAAGGCATTCTCCCGCCAATCTTTGGTAACTTTTACAAGCAATTCGAGATAGACTTTTTTACCGATGAAATCCTCGATGTCCCTGCGTGCTTCCGTACCGGTTTTCTTGATAGCTTTTCCCTGATGACCAAGTATGATTCCTTTCTGAGATTCCCTTGATATATGGATAGTGGCCATGATATGGACCATCTTTTCCGTTTCCTCATAAGCTTCAATGGTGACTTCTGCACTGTAAGGTACCTCTTTTTGATAATTCAGCAATATTTTTTCCCTGATGATCTCTGATGTGAAGAAGCGGAGTGTTTTATCAGTCAGCTCATCTTTTGGGAAATAGGGGGGACTCTCGGGTAATTTGTCAAGTAGCATGGAAAGAACGGTTTCCAGATTAAAACCGAGCAAGGCAGAAATAGCCACGATGTCGGCATCAGGAAAAACCTGCTGCCAGAAAAGGATTTTTTTGTTGACAGCTTCCTGGTTTGAAAGATCTATTTTATTGATAACCAGTACTACCGGAATCCTGGATTCAGCAAGCCTGTCGATGATCTCCTGGTGAGGATTTTCATCCATGACATCGGTTACATAAAGGAAAACATCGGCATCCACAAGTGCCATATCTATGGCTTTCATCATTGATTCCTGCAATTTGTAATGCGGCGTGATAATACCCGGCGTATCGGAATAGACCAGTTGGAAATCCTCGCCATTAACTATGCCCATGATGCGGTGTCGCGTCGTCTGCGCTTTTGAGGTGATAATTGACAGTTTCTCACCTACAAGAGCATTCATGAGGGTCGATTTACCGACATTCGGATTGCCAAGAATATTTACAAAACCGGATTTATGGGCCATTTTCCTTTTTTATAAAATTATATCTTGCGCATAAAGCAAATAAAATGTAATTTTGCACACTATCAATTATTGGTAAAGGTAATATAATAAACGATATTGCGGGGTGGAGCAGAGGTAGCTCGTTGGGCTCATAACCCAAAGGTCATAGGTTCGAATCCTATCCCCGCTACAACGGAACCCTTGAAGCAACGCTTCAAGGGTTTTTCTTTTTCTGAAGCCACTGCAAACTTGTTTGCAAAGTGGCGAAAGAAAAAGAATAACATCATGCGAACGCAGTGAGCAGGTGTTCCGTTGTTAAGCCCTCCCAGTGAGGATCAACGAAGTTAATCCTATCCCCGCTACTCAATAAACGATAAAAGCCCTGTATTTGCAGGGCTTTTGCTTTTTATGGGTAACAAAATAGTAACAATGAATGCTTTTTTACCTTAAGAGTTATACTTTAATAACATTGAGTTCTTTTAGTTTAACAAAACATTTGTAGATAATAGCAACATCTATGTGCTAATTATTTTTTTACTTTGCTTTTAATAGGCAGTTAAAAAGATCTTTAGAAATATCTGATTTATCTGATATTTGCCCTGTTGATATATATAATTTATATTTTTCTATACCACTTTGCTTTAGTAATGCAATGTCAGCACTTGTTAATCTAATAAATGTGGTTGTATAAAAACTACTACCAGCATAACTATAATCTACTTTCTCATTTGGCTTATTTATTTTTTTCCCATTTTTTAATATTAAGTTTACGCCAGTACCAGTGTATATACCTGATTCTTTTATCCAAATGCTCAAATAATATGCAGTTACACCTTTATTAATAATCTTTGAAAAACTCACAATGCTACCATCATCTGCATCAATGTGGAATTCAAAAGTTTTCTCTCCAGTAAACTCATCTACGGTTTTAGTCACACCGTCACAATTAATGCTTTCGGCTTTTTGAATTAAAGTGTCAGTTGTCTGCGAAAAAGAAAATACAGGAAAGCAGAACAGCATAATAATAAATACATTTTTTCTCATGGTTTCATGATAATATTTTTCTTTTTTGCTCCTCAAATTCCCTTTCTGTAATTGTACCATTATCTTTTAATTTTCTTAATTTTTCAATTTCATCTGCAATACTGACTTTAGCAGGATCAGGACTTGTTGGATTATTAATTTCTTGTTTCTTCTTTTCAATATCAAGCCTTTTTATTTGCTCATCTAATTTTTTGTTTTTGCTGCTGCGGCTTGCAAGCACAATAATTACAATTAACACAATCACTAATAATATCCAAATCATTTTTTTAAAGTTTAATAATTATTAAATAGATGTATAGGCTGTTTAAATCCTATGGTGAAATAATATTTATTTCAAATAATCCTCAAGGCTCTTCAACAATTGATCGCTGAAATTAAATATTTCATCAAGATTCTTTATTTCATATTTAATCTCATTCCGTTTTTCATCAAAAAGTGTGATATATTTTTTTGTAGGACTAAACCTTAACCTGCAAATAGGTTTTTTAATATTATTTGATAATATGTTTATGGCAAAATAATTAAGTGTATCTTTATAAGAAACCCTGTCTGCTGTAACTTTTTGTCGTAGAATAGATTTTACTATATAAAAGCCTTCCAATTCTTCTTGAGTTGTAATAATTTCCTTTTTCTTATCTAATTCTCCTTTGTCTCCACCCTCAACAATTGGTACAGGGGGAGTTTCTTCTTGAGTCTCCTTCTCCATTACAGATTTTAGCCTTTCATTGATTTGGTCACTCAACCATTGTCCTAAAGTTTTTTTTATTATTTCAGTAAATTGACTTAATATCTTTTCAGTCTTAGTTCCATCATAAACTCTACTGGTAAAATATTTAACAAAACCAGAAGATGGGATTTTAAATTCCTCTGAAAGAATATTTTTAATTTCGTTACTATATTTGAGTTCGCTTGCACTATTAAATATTTCATCAATATTGAAGTATGGTTTGCTAAATTTTTTCAACTCCGCTACCGTTTGATCTTTTAAGTTTAAAAAATCAACTTCAAGGAAAGGTTTTTCATCTAATTTATTCACCTCCACTAAGTCAGTATAAAATTTATAATTTATACCATTTGTCAGAATTGCAAATTTCGCCTTTGTAGTTTGAAAATATCTAATTAATTGAGTGTCATGGCTTTCAAGTTTATCGGTAACCGTTTTACACTCTATTAGAATTATGGGTCGATTGTTTAGAAGTATTGCATAATCAACCTTTTCTCCTTTCTTAAATCCAACATCTGCGGTAAATTCCGGTACTACCTCTGTAGGATTAAAAACATCATAACCCAGAGTTTGAATGAAAGGCAGTACTAATGTCTGCTTAGTTGCTTCCTCAGTTGTAAGCTGGTCTTTTAACTTAATTACTCTGTCTTGCAGAATTTTTATTTGATCCTTAAAGTCCATAGTATTATTTATTTATTATCCCAAAGTTAATGAAATAGATTTGCATGGACAATATAGTAACATTAAAAACTAAAACTGAAAAATTCCAGTCATTTTTATTATGGTCTTGCTAATTGCTTACTACCTCCTTCCACCCTTCTAAATGTGGCCTATTATTAAAATCAAACCAAGCAAACCACAACTCATTAGTCTGTGATTCAGTAAGCTTTCCAAAAGGTTTTTCAGTTAAAAATATTTTATCACCGTTGTCATGAGTGGCCAAGTATTCAGTATCATCAATTCCTATTAGTTTTACTTCAACTACTAAACCTGCTAAACCTCGACCCCATCCATTTAGCCCAAAATCTACCTTAATTGTTCTGCCGACCCAAGCCTTCGATGGTGGCCCGGGCAACGGTCTGTAACGGGCTTCCTTGGCTATACGAATCGAGTCCTCCTTCGCCCTATAAACCTTAAATATACTATCCGACGCTGCTCTGTTCGCAGCTATCCTTGCCTTTTTTTCTTCTGATGAACAACAAGAAAGTATTATAGCTAAAAAAACTAAACTACATAGGGATAACACTTTGTGATTCATAATTACCTCCAATAATTAGATTTTTAAATTTAATGACGTGAAGTTACAAATTATAGATAGAAAAGGCAAATAATCTAATATTAATTGCATATCTGAAAGATAAATCAATCACCAAAATACAATCTGACCACCTCATCTGTAATGAATGTGACTATTGATACTACCTTAATGCTTCTTGGATTGATTTTGGAAGGATCATCCATCTCATCCTTTCATAATAGTGTTCTCTGGCCTCTAATCTCTCTATTCTCTGCATGACTCTGATTTTTTTGCTCCTGTAATGGCTTTTTCTTTTTTCACAAAACTGCAAGCTTGCTTGCTAGGATGAAGGGAAAAAGAAAAAGACAAAGCGAACGTAGTGAGCAAAGGGTTTTGTTGTCAAGCTCTCCCGAGAAGGATCAACTAGATAATGAAATGGATTTGAATTATTCTATTATAATTACGGCTTTATAGACCAAGAATATATTCTATTGAATAGGACTTGTTCTTTTGGAGATTTTTTTCCAATAACATCGGTGTGAGATTGATTTTCATTAATGGGTGTATGCTTAACAACCTGACTTTCAATACTTCGAACATCCTCTACTTTCATATTTATTACTCCATAGTTCTCTGGGTTTTTATAATAGTATGCAGCTCTTTTCTTGGTTAATTCTGGTGTTGAGTATTTAGACCAATCCGTTGACATACCGGCGCCATGATTTTTAAAAACCAATCCCAAAGCTAAGATACCGTTAATGTTATGATTCTTATGTACTCTTTGATAGAGGAAATCAGTATTTGGAATTTCCTCTATTAGGTACTTATGTTCTGAATTCATGATTAACTTTGTAAAAGTGATAAAAAGATGCCTTGGTTGTAAGAGTTTAATGGGAATTCGCCTTCAATCTTGGAATCTTTTTTGTTATCACCATAAAATCTTGCAACATTATTAGGGTATGCGGGTATGTTGATTAGAAGATCGTATTCCATTTTACTCCAGAAAAGATCAATACTTCCTTCATTACTGGGTAAAATATTGGGAGTATCAATTATTACGCCTCTTTCATCCCAAATCCATTGTGCGTAACGTTTAAAAAAATTAATTGCATTTACATATGTTTTTTCAGAATACCCTTTACTATCTTCATCATCCCAATTATCTTTTAATTCAAGGATGAATTTAGAACTCTGAATTTTTTCTATCAATTCATGAAATATGGTTTTAACTTCAATAGAAGTCTTTTTTGTTATGGCTACTTTGATAGTGCCAGACTTTTTTGTCCATAAATGAATATAATCATCTATTTCCTCTGTATTTCTCCACTCTTTATTTATTTTATAATTACATGAGTGTTTTCGATTGCATGAAGCACCTGTAAGATACGAAGTAGGACTTAAAAGTTCTCGTTCTTTTATTAATAATGCTGGCATGGTGTTAATCTATAGTGTGTTATTCTTTTGAAGTATCCAAGAAAGAAATTTTTTCAGCAAAATAAGTCCTGATTGCTTTTTCTTTTTTTTCAGCTCTTATGACCCGTTCCTTAAGTTCACGTAAGTCATCACTGTCTAATGCAATAAAAATCTCCTCGTGAGTTGATTGCCCTTTGTGATACTCTATCCTTAAATTATGAACAATAACCCCCATGTCAATATTTTCCTCTAAATCGTCAGTAAAGACAGGTCTGATATCGGTGATAATTCTTGATTCGACATAAGTTTTTTCATATTCCATCAGAAGACTAAATGCCTTACAAGTTAATCCGATTGTTTTCAGTGAAAGAAGTTGAATAAAATTATTAATAAAATTTTCATTGGGCTTCGGGGTAATATCTTCAGCTTCATTCAGTGCACTCTGTATATTAATAACTATTTCTGATAATGGTTTTGTCTCACTTTCTTTTAACGTATAAAGGCTTAATAATACTTTCACTATATATGAAGGATCATCTTTGGAAAAGACTTTTTTCTTCGAGATATATTCGGTAATCTCTGAAGGTAATAAACCTTTAGGAATTTTAGCTAACTCAGAAATCAAAGAATCAATTTTCTTTTGTGGAGATTTTAACAGTATTGTAAATCCTTTTTTAACGTCATCTGGTATTCTATATGATGTCATTTCTCTATTTTTTTTAAAGTAATCCTTTTACATTTTGTATAGGTTGAATGGAAGTAAGTATCTTATACAAAGAACCCTTTTTCTTTGCTCAATGAAACGAGTTCTACTGTTAAGGTCAAATTTAAACAAAATTTTTAATCAACCAACTTTTTTTTTGTTTGATTGATTTTGATCATTTGGACTCTATAACAGATTTTCAAAGTTTTTAGTATTTAGAATCTCAATATAATCAACTACTTTTGCAATATCGTGAATCAAAACGTAGTTAATTCTATCCCCGCTACAACAAAGCCCTGGTGTGAAACCACAGGGCTTTTTCTTTTTTCACGAAGCTGGATTACATAAAACCTATTTCTTGTATTTAGCCATCAGATCTTTATATCCCTGGGAATTCCTGATATTGTCAAATTCTTTTTCATTAGTGATCCTGTATTCCATATAATTTGCCTTTTGCAGGGTCAGCTCAAGATACGTTAACGCCTCTTGCTCCTGATTCATCAATGAATATAGACATGCCATAGCGTAATAATTTTCGGC
Organism: Bacteroidota bacterium; assembly: GCA_026391695.1. NCBI lineage: Bacteria > Pseudomonadati > Bacteroidota > Bacteroidota bacterium. Next base: position 35,769 of record JAPLDP010000066.1, on the reverse strand, counting down.
ATCATCCGGTTTTAATTCTATGGCTTTATTCAAATCTTTAATCGCCAGTTCATAATTTCCGGTATGTAAAAAAGAATCACCCCTGCAATAGTAGAATAAGAGTCTGCAATCTGTGGTTTGAGTTCCAGGGCTTTATTAAAATCTGTAAGTGCGATATTCTAATTCTCCTTATATCTATTGACTTGTCCGCGGCTGTAATAAGGAACTGCACTGTCGGGCTGAATTTCAATGGCTTTGTTGAAATCATTGATGGCCAGATCAAGGTCGCCCAAATTCATGTTGGCACCGCCACGATAAAGATAGGCTTCATAATAGTCAGGTGTACTCGTAATAGCAACTGTGAAAAATCTGACAGCCTCCTGATAGTTCTCCTTCTTATAAAAATCTAAACCATTATTAAAATAGCTTTGACTGTAATGGTTCTGTGAAAACAAATGTATGCTTGCGAAAATGAAAACTGTAAATAAAAAGTTGTGCCTCATATATTTCAGATTAACACTCTAAATTAGTGAAAATTCAGTAATAAAACTATTCTTTCAGCGATCCTTTTTTACAATGAGTGAAAAATATCAGCGTAAATGAATTTTCATCATCAGCCTTCAACAAGCTATCATTTGCCGACTGAAGACTGCCGACTGCCTACTGTACACTGGAAAATAGTAATTGTATTCGTTGTACTCTTTCAACCTGCTTCATTCATCCTTTGAAGGAGTGACTTGGGATTCCGAACGGAGTTCAAATTTTTTCTCTCCGATCAGTTCGTCATAAAGGTATATCCTTAAGAGGTATTCTCCTGGTTGTCGTTTATCGGGAGAGATCGAGATGGAACTATTTATCGTCGAAGAAGAATCACCGGGGGAAAGATCGACCTGTTTCCGATAAAAAGACCTGCCATTAGGTCCGATCCAGTCGAGAAGTAAAATCAGTTCCCGGTCGCCATAGACACGACGATTCACCAAGTCTATAAAAGCGCGAATCTTCTCTTTTTCCTTGATTGTGAATACTGAATCCACTCCAGTTCGCTTACCTGTTTCTTTATCTACATTTCTGCAGAGTATAATCCTTGCCTGGATTCCTTCAACATGAGAAGGAGTGACTTGGGATTCCGGACGGAGTTCAAATTTTTTTTCCGCAATTAGTTCGTCAAAAAGGTATATCTTGAAGAAGTATTCTCCTGGTTGTCGTTTATTGGGAGAGATAGAGATGGAACTATTTATCGTCGAAGAGGAATCACCGGGGGAAAGATTGATCCCCTTCTGGTAAAAAGACGTGCCGCTCGTATCAATCCAGTCGATGTGGAACATCAGTTCCCTGTCGCTGTGCACGAAACGATTCTCAAAGTCTACGAAAGCATAAATACTCTCTTTTTCCCGGATTGTGAAAACCGAATCCACTCTAATTCGCCTACCTGTTTTTTTATCTACATTTCTGCAAAGTATAATCTTTGCATTGATTTCTTCAACCTGAGAAGGAGTGACCTGGGATTCCGGACGGAGTTCAAATTTCTTCTCTGCAATTAGTTCCCGGAAAAGGTATACCCGTAAGAGGTATTCTCCTGGTTGTCGTTTATCGGGAGAGATCGAGATGGAACTATTTAGCGTCGTTGTCGTATCGTCGGGAGAAAGATCGATCCGCTTTCGGTAAAATGACCTGCCGCTCGTATCAATCCAGTCGAGGTGGAACATCAGTGTACGGACACCGTGTACAAAACAATTCTCTAAGTCTACGAAAGCATAGATACTCTCTTTTTCCTTGATAGTGAAAACCGTTCCTGCATCAATTCGATTGCCGGTCTTCTTGCTTATCTTCCTGCATAGTGTGATCTTTGCTGAGATGCCATCGGCTTTTTTTGCAGGATAGACAATGGTCGAATCCGCAACCGTAACGGGCACATCAATACGACTCGAACATCCTGTCACTACTAGCAGCAGGAAGGTTATCAGGAACATTGTTGACGTAAATAGTTTCATCTTTTTTATTCCCATTCCACTCCTCCGTCATATCATTCGGATGATAAAATTCTTACTCCGGCTTTTTACACCATAAAACCATTTGCAGAGTGGGAGCATCACCACCAGCATAACAGCCAATCCGATCAGTGAAGCAAGTACACCACCCTCGCGGTAAAAAAGTCCCAAACGTTTCACAAATACCCCCATAATTGCAATGTGCATACAGTAGAAAAAGAGTGGCACCTTACCCGGGATGCTGAAAACCACCAGGAGTTTCGGAGCCACTTTACCTAACGCGATGAATCCACTAATCCCAAAAACCACCAACGCGAAGAACCAGAGGTTCAGGTAGAGGCTTGGCGGATACTTCTGGTCGAAAAAAAATGAATAGGAACCGAAGTCGGAAAAAGGAAATATATTGCCGTATCCGCGAGCCATCCGCACCACTATCGCCATGAGTAACACTACAGCCGCAATTCCGATACTCCAATAAATTCGCTTTTTATCTGTCTTCCAGACGAGGAGCCATCCGGTCGCCATAACAGATCCTAACGTAGCCAGGGCAAACCAGGGCAAAACCGGGTATTTGTTAAATTCACCTGCATCGATGAATGTTTGCATCAGAACCCGGGCCCAGGTGACTTCCGGATCGTAGGGAATCTTGAGCAGAAGCGGGTGGATAACTAAGATGATAAGCCCAATGAAGAGTTGCAGTTGCCAACGCAATTTTACAATCAGAGTCAGTAGAATCATGGAAATGCCGATGCAGGCAATGATCCCAATATGCCCGGGCTTAAATTCGCTGAAACCACCCCATGATGAGTTCACCCATGTTATCTGCACAATAATGAGAAAAAGACCTCGCTGGATTAGCTGCCAGCGGGCGGTCCAGTCTGGAGTTCCCTTTTTAATCCGCTGGTGATAAGACCACCAGACCATTGCCCCGGAAATCATCAGAAAACCGGGGGCGCAAAGATATCCCACATATCGGAGGGCGAATTGGCCCCAAGTGTCGAAGAGTGGGTCAAGCGGGTCGATTTGTTCCCAAATCGAATTGAAGTAGTAGGAACTATGGTCGACAAGCATGAGGATGACAACCAAACCGCGAAACTGGTCGATAAACTGAAAGCGCTGCTTTTCTTCAAGTGGTTTGCTCATTTTTTTAATCAGGGATGGAGATAATGATTAATCCTTCATCCTCATCTGCCACATAAATATACTTTTCATCCATATCCAGGCCGAGTGCGTATGCTGTTTCAAGCAAACCTATTAAATATGGTTCGGTAACATCGGAAACATCGATAATTTGCAAGCCCCTGGTTTCCGTAGTTAGATAAATCCGTTGGTTATTGTACAACAGATCTTTGGCATATCCGCCACTATTGTAACTACCTACAATATAGACATTGGAGGTATCGGAATAATCAATTATTTGCAGTCCGGCGGTACCACAAGCCATAAAGGCAACTGATTCATTATCTAAAACCGTAATTGCTTCTGCACAGCCTGGTGTATCACACCAGCCAACAGTTGGGTAAACTCCGAATCCTTCCTGAAAATCGGATATATCGAATATGGACAACCCCATTTCGCCACAAGCCACCAATAAATAGTTACTGTCAGCAGTGGTTGTTAAACCATAAGCATACCCTGTTGTACTTATTCCGCCACGGATATCAGGTTGGGTGGGATAACTAATCTCAGAAATACTGACACCCTGTTCACTTATTGCAGTAAACATAAAATTTCCCAAAATGCGAAAATTTCGTGCCGGTTTCATATTCAGATTCGACACGGTAACAATTGGTACAACCGGATCTCCAACATCGAGAACAGTTACACCAAATGAACCGGCGGCTAAATATACCACACTATCTTTCATGGCGATTTTAGTGGAATAACCCCGCACGTCCTCAGTGGTTACTGAAACAGTTTGTGGGTTTTTCGGATCAGCAACATTGACAATTATCAAACCACCTTCACCTTGCGCTATATACAGCAAGCTGTCTTTCTTCAATACATCCTGGGCATACCCGGATGTGGGAAATCGTTTGACAATTTTATAACCACCATCACCTGGCTTCAATGATTCGGGGTCAATTGGTTTTCCGCAACCCATTAAAAGTAACAAGCCGGACAGTAGCCAGATAAACAATTTTTTCATATTCATATTCTTCAAATTTTCTTTTTAATAAATTACCGTTGAGATAGGTAAAAATGCCCGGTTAATTTTTAAAATTTCAAATTATAAGTTATTTCTAATCCGATTTGACTTTGATGGTAGTCTTTTTCAGCAGATAAATATGCCTGGTTTTCTACGGCTCTTGTATTGGTATCTCTAAGATAAAAGTTATAAAATGCAGATAGTTTCCCGGATTTAAACAGCCTTATGGCATAGGTAACATTCATTTGAAAATTATCATCCACACGTCCGGCATGTTCTTGATCCAATTCCAAATAATGTTTTGAAGAAAAATATCGTTTCTGGAACCCCAATTCCACATCCAAATTATGTTCAAGTTTATTAAAGCGGGGCAATTCCCATGTAAATCCAAAACGAAATCCATCTTCTTCATAAGATGCGTCAGAATCGTCAGAATTTTCTTTGTTTTCATCGGGTTCATCATATCCTTTGGCATCCGATGTTATAAAATGATAACCTATTTCCAGCTTAAGGTTTTTATAAACCGGCTGATATAAGTTCATTGCATATGAAAAGTTTTTAGAATCATATTCTGTGTAATGCTGATTGTAATAATATTTTGAATAATCTATTGCTAATTTGACACGGGTATCACGAAAAAAAGTGTTCTGGATCCAAAAACCAAAATTATCTTTTGAATATCCAAAGGGTACAAATGTTTCCGGAGTATATCCATAAATATCCACCCAGTCATCATCGCGAAAATGGCGAACATAAAAATCAGGAATATAGTTGTAAAAAATTTTCAGACTGGCCCGTTTTGTCAAATATTGCTGGAATCCAAGACTTGCATAATACCAGTTTTTAATGCCGTTTATCACATATAAATTATTGTTGAAATCAAAATTAATTTTAGACTTTAAATTCCCGAAAATGCGAAAGGTCGAGGATAGTTTTAAAGATTGATTTAAGATCACATCATCATAAGTATCAATATGAAATCGTCCTTCATCTTCATGGTTGAGAAATCTTTCCAGGTATTTTTCGGAATATTTCAGAATATTATTATCATAAATAGTAGCAAAACTAAATTCTACTTCAAAAGGCTGTACTTTTTTAGGGCTCTTTTTTTGAGCAAGAGCATTGCTACCTGAAAGGGAAAAGATGATTATCAAAAAGAGTAAAAAAGTTTTACAGGAAAAGAAATAATAATTTAATCTGATGAATTTCACGTGTTTAATTTTTATTTTCAAATTGAAACCGGGATATCCAATTACGCTAATTTTCCAGTTTTACATCCTTTTTGGGCAGTAACAAGCGGCCTAACAAAGTGCTTTTATCTTTATCTAAAGGTGAAATTTCATAAGTGTGTTTTCCATTAGGAACATAAATCACAAATTCACAAGCCGTCCCGGGGATTAATGCCTTATCATCTTTATATACAGCTATTTCAGAAAGTTTGCTGTTTAACTGGTAAGTATTTATTACAATGTTATTTTCCTTCACCTGCACACGGTAATTAATCCTCCCTTTCATCTGGTACTGATTTTCTGTACGGGTTAATACACGCAATTCGGTTGGCCCGATTATTTCGACTTTCAAGGGTTTTTCCATGGAAAAGCGATAATAACCTATTGTCGTTTCCTTGGAAATTAAATCAATAGGTTCTGACGGTTGCATGGGAGAAAATACTAACCACTCCTGCTTTTTTACTTTAGTAGGTGTAAATTCATACCGGGCTGAAACATCAATGATATTTTCTTTAAGTTTAAATTCAATGGTATGATTGCCGCGTAAAAGCTCAATTTCAAAATCTTTAAGCTGGCTTGGTACACCTAATGTCCCATTTGAATAGGTGGCCATTTTTGAACGCTTAACAGCGCTTATTGTGACACTTTTCTGCGCACCACCATCAACCGTATATAATACTTCATATTTTAGCAAGTCCCCTTCTTCGGGTTTAAACTGTCCCCGGGTATTTACCTTCAACCTTCCCGGCCCCTGGATAGTTAGTATTGAGGGTTCCACAGTACTTAAAGAATAATAAGTCCTGGTTTTACCAGATACAATGGTTGTTACTTTTTTTTGAAAATTTGTCGGTTTCAGGTATTTGGATTTCCCGCCGGATTGAGCCATTATACCGGAATAAAACAAAAATAAAATCAACAAAACTAACTGGATCTTTTTCATTTGCTTCTAATTTTATTATAGAAATTACCATTTTTTTACAGTATTTCTTAGCACAGTATTACAAAACCGTTATGTCCTCATTATCATATTTATCGGGGTTTTGATAATTAGGCAGTGGAACCACGTCTGTTCCGAGACGATGGTGCTTTCGCTCACTTAAATAAATAAAAACAATAACTGTAACTAAAACGAATGTTGCAACTGCTGTAATAATAACATTATATTTTTTTTGAATAAAAATGCCACCGTCTCCTGGCTCCGGAAGCGGAACCGGGTTAATGGGTAATCCATACTTTGCAAGTAATTGGTCTATATTAAGAAGATGAATAATCGGGATTCCTTTCTGACCCATTTGAATGATAACACCACGAAGCGGAAAGTTACTCATAGGCAAATGCTGCGTTAGCCCGGAGGGGATAAGCTGACCGTTAATAGTATTCCCCAGGCTGGCAATTCCGCCACCAACATTAATAAATGCTTTTATTGGTTGCCCCTGGCTAATTTTTTCATAAATTTCCATTCGTCTGGCAATACAATTTTCAAGATGTTTTTCATTAATGAATTCAGCATTATTCCTTTCTATGGCTTTTACAATCAAATCCCGTCCTTCCGGACTTAATCCACGACCGAGGTCATTGCCTCCACCAATAGAAGCAGCTACTGACTTGTAGTGAAAAATGTTTGATTTGTATAATATATTTTCCATATCCAGCCAGGTAAAGTATGGATCATTTGCGCCAAAGTTGGATGAACCTACCGAAGTGATAACTATTGGCTTTAATTTCAAAGTCTCCAGGGCTGCTAATACAGAAATATTTAAACCGGGGAAAGATCCGGAAACAGCTACGGCAACATTATCATTTTCATTTAAACCGGCATCTTTTAATAATTGGACAATCACTGCTGCAAAATTTGGATTTGTTGCTGACAGCTTTGATTCAATTAAACCTTGATCGGTAGTAATAAGTGTATATTCCTGACCGATCAGTGCGGTTTGATTCGGGTCGTTGATTGCATCAATGAAAACACCATTTTCCAGGCGGTAGCTTTTCAGACGATTGGCCGCTAATTGGGAAAGTTGGGCAGCTTCAAGTTTCTCGTTGTACCAGTCCTGCTTAACATCCATTTTGCCATTCTCTACCGAAATAAATGCCAATAGCGATAAAAGAGATATAAGACCTAAAACTATGTTGGATTTTGCTCTGAATTTATACATTGACTTTTTTAATTTATTGAGGCAACAACGCACCCATGAAAAGCAATATCAGGATTAACCGCACCAGCACAGAAGATACAAATAATACGCTTATAGTTTTAAAAACTCCCTGCTTGGCAAACCAATGAGCAATTAATCCTGGAATTACCCAGCCGACTGCCTGAAGTTCCAGCGTGGTGCTTGCTAAATTAATCGTTAAGAAATACCGTGAAAAATTAGCTAATAAACAGCCAAGCAACAAACTGAGCACCATTTGACGCCGGCCGTAAAGGAAAGTATAATTCCCTAAAACTTTTATAATTAAATAAGTAAGTAAACTTACACCCAAAGTCCCTGCAAGCCGGTCGGGGTGCGAAAGCTGCAGCGCTATATAACCCGGTACAACGATACCTCCGGCAGCAATTCCGAAAACTTCGTAGGAAAGCAAACTTAAAATCAAGCCTAATGTAATTGCTAATTCAATCATTTTTTTAATAACTTCTGTGTTCAAAAAACTCAGCTGTTACTGCGCCCATGCCTCCCATGTTGCCTATAGCAACAATAGTGGATATTTTTTCAGTTACAGATAATACCTTTTCAAAAACCTTCTCAGGTGTGGTATAGCCTAAATTAAATATCTTTTTCTTCGGTACGCCGTAACTAATTGCCATATTTTCTACCACATCAGTTGATTGACCGATCAGTATCAAATAGTCTGTTTCATCTTTTATTTTCGTGCCCGTCATTTCTGCCAGTTGATTAGCCCGATAAAGCCGGTCTTGCCGGGTGTTTAAAAGCACTATCCGCTGGCCCTCAAAACCGATTTCATCCCTGATTTTTTGCCAGACTATAAAAGTGGAATCAGGATCGTTGGCTGCGAATGCGTTGTAAAAAACCATGCGTTTTTGAAATGCCTCAACCCTGTAAGCCATTAATGCACCGGCATCCGAAATAGCTTGGTACATGCCCTTCAATGCCGTTTCGCGATCTATTCCCAGATGTTGACAAACCGCCAACGCTAAAGATACATTTTCACGATGCTCTATATGCCTGAATCCTTTCATTTCTTCAGGAGATACTGATTGCGGATCAATAAAATGTGAAACCGTACTTCGTTTATCCGCCATTTTTTTCAGAGTCTGTGGTATTACATTTTCGGAAGTAAAAAGGTGTTTATTTTTAGGAATTGTACGCCCAAGTGTTTCAGCGATTTCCGGCAAGGTATGCCCCATAATATCTGTGTGATCTAACCTGATATTAGTCATTACACTTATATTGGAATGTATCATATGATCTTCAGTAATCATCTGATAGTGGGGTTGTAAAGCCATACATTCCATTACTAATGCCTGCACTTTTCGCGAAGCGGCATATTTCACTATGGACAATTGTTCTAAGATATTGGCAGCCGATTTACGATGGATGTAAGTTTCGGTACCGTCTTCAATAATCAAACGGGGAAACGTACCGGTAACTTTGGTGATGTTTGAAATTCCACCCGCCCTCAAACCGGCTCCGATTAAACGGGTAACGCTTGACTTACCCCTGGTACCATTAATATGAATCCGGATTGGAATTGAATAAACCCGTTCCTGATGACGGATATACTCAATAATACCCGCAATTACAGCAATGACTATTATGACCAGTAAAATGTAAAAACTATACATTGTCCTGTTTAAGATTACCTCAAAATGAACATTTTCCTGGTTCCTGTAAAACCTTCCGTCTGAAGACGATAGAAATAGATGCCTGAACTCACAGGATTTCCTGCGTTATTCTGCCCATTCCATTTTACTGAATATTTTCCCGCTGGCTTCTGTCCGTTTTGAAGAGTGCGCACCAACTCCCCTTTAACGTTAAAAATATTAAGTGATACATTACTTTTTACAGGTAATGAATAGTTTATCCAGGTATGAGAATTAAAAGGATTAGGTTGATTTTGCTCTAATGCAAAACCACTGTGAGTAAGTTTACTCCCTTCCTTGTCATCCTCAACTGATGTTATTATTGAAACAAAAGGCTGTTCGGTAGTGAATTTTATAGCGAATTCATTCATTAAATGAGAAGCTGTAGGATCATAATCTCGATTATAAACATATTGTAAACCAATATCCTGTGTATGGTTTTCTATACCAACTGTACAACTTTCAGGCGCCTCAACTTTTTCATACTGAAAAATAATTTCGCCATCTCCGGTTGAAGTAGGATAATGGGCAGGATCTAATAAAATCGACTGGAAAACCTCTATATTAGGTTCAAACCCAAAATGATTAAGCGCGATACTATCCCACTCAATTATAAAACGGTGGTTTTCATTATCATAATAATAAAGAATATTACCTTCTGCAGTTTCGATATCATATAAATCATCCCAGAAACCCGCCGCCATGCAAATTACATTATCATTGTTTGGCAGGGGAGTATTTTCAGAGGCTGTTTGTGTACCACTGCCAAATGCTAACCAGCCATCCGTGCTAATCCGAAGTTGATTATAATCAATACCGTAGTATTTAAAAGTAAACGGCAAGATTACTGTTTCTGTAAAATCACTTATGCCTGGTACATTTATTTGGTTACCAATTCCATCTATTTCAAACCAATCATAATCAGGGGTCTGATCAAAAAAATCATCGCTGGAATAAGCATAGTAACCGTAAGCGTCAGGTCCTGTATAATCGGAGTGTATGGGTAAAGAAACCGGAATAGTAAGAGTAGGAATTGTTTGATAAGGATAATTTCCATCCTGCGTGTAAAGCTTTAATGAATATTCAGCTAAATATTCAGTCGGACAGGCTGCGCTAACACTAACCACAAAATAATTTTCTGTATTTAGCGCTACACTGTCGATATCTAATGTTCCATATGAACCAATGGAATCTTCAATAGTGATATACTGGTCATTGCTTGTCAAAATGCCCATTACATTGGGTGCAAAATCATCGCCATTATTCATAATTGAAATAAATAACTTTACGGTCTCTCCGGGGTCCATCCTGTAATTTTCATTTGGCGCACCTGCATCGTTTACCATAAAATTATAAACCACTAACTCGCATCCCTTTACCTCCACATTATACATATAGTCCCAGGAGCTGATACTGCTGGTAACATGTAATTGTAGTGGAATTATTTGGCCCACGGGACATGCGGGTTTTACGTAAAACTGAAAGGGATTTCCGGTATAGGAATCGCCTGGAGCCAGGTTACCAAAACTTACCGGATTGGTAGAGATTATCTGTACATAATTTGTGTCGGCTGACGAAAGAGTAGCCTGAATATTGCTGACCGTTTGGATTCCCCAATTCTTAAGGGTAACAGTAATAGTACAATTTTCATTGGGATTTACCAGTCCATCTGTATTCCCGTCTAAATCGACAATTATGGGATCGCCCTCCGGTTCAATAAGCTCTTCAACGGGTTGGATAACATCCAAAGTCCCCTGATAAGGAATCACATTTCCCCCACGTACGGTTACCGACAATGTTTCCTGTATTTCGGGTGTGATTTCAATAACTACCTTGCCAGTCGAATCGCTAATACCAGTAGTAAAGATTTCATTTCCAGCTAAACAAACCTGCGCATTTTCAACTGGTTCTCCAGATGAAGCGTAGGTAATTGTAAATTCCAGTTGGTTGTTCCCGGTCGGAATGGAAGGTGGATAATTAACATTCACTTCTAACGGAACATCTTTCCAAATATGAATGCTGGGATCTCCTAAAACACAATAAACTTTATAATGATATTCTACATAGTATTCATTTCCGAAAATATTGTACATGTAAAGTTTTCCTCGCAGCAGTGCCTGCCCGGGAGTGTCCATCCCTTCCTTAAACATTCCTACATAGATACCTTTATCTATATTGTTGTTATATGCGGTATGTGTGTTAGAAGTAGGTCCAACAAAAGCAACGGCACCTCTTGGATTTGTTAATGAACCTAATTCAACCCATTCTTCGCCAAAACAATTACCTCCGTTAGCGTCAAACATTGCGACGCCACAGCCAATACTGGTCACAAAAGTAAATTTTTCACCGTTGTTTAAGTTGGATACATCTGAGGTAGAAAATTCGTAACAATTCGCATACCAACCATAGTACCAACCTTCGCCGCGATAGTTTAAATAGCTTCGCCCCTCATTGATTGCATTGATAATATCATTTAAGTCCACTGTGCAGTTCCATCCCCAGTAATCACCATCACTCATCAAGGTATCCACGGAGGTAAAGCCGCCACTCTGTAACATTAAACTGGTAGTAAACCGTTTGGTCTCTATTTGTGACGCATATGAATTATTTGCACAAACGGTTCCTTTCTTAAACCAATCTGTACTAGTAGTATAAGGATTCTTTTCGTACAGCATAAATTTATTTATCATCACCTGCATGCGGTAATCACCCTCGTTGGTAAAACGTCCTATCATCATTTCAGGGAAATAATCTGGGCCATCTATTTCTACAAAATAATCTTCATTTGGGAATGAATAGTCGGGATAAGTTACGATTTTTTTGGGAAAGACGCCATCGTCGCCTACTATTAAAACATACGTTGGTGGATACTCCCAATTGTAATATGCATCGGCTATATGGTTTTTGATGATAACCGGATTACTAAAGTTAGCCCCTATGTCGCTGAATTTGGTTACGTGTATGTCAGTGCCGCTTTGACGCTTCCAATCGGCATATATTTGAAAGCTTCCAACAAACTCATCCGGCATAATGCATAACATCACTTCCCGTCCGTCTTCCTTACCATTGTAAAGCTTATCCAATACATTCTGATAATTAAAAATGAAACTGCGATACAGTTTTGCGAAAGAAGGGGCAATTGCTTTTTTAGGGGTAGTTTTTGGATTCACTACCTCACCATGTCCGTAATTTATCCGGACCGTGATAGAGGACACTACCTGTAATTCCTTTTTAGCGGGAACATAGCGAACCGGGAAAACGGATACACGGGCAATGCGAAAATCACGAAAAATTGACGGAGGTTCCAGTTTAGCAAATTCTTTCGGGTAAACCTCATCAGATCGATAAGCATCAGTATTTTCTCTATAGGGAGGTTCCGGTTCGCCTTCCAGCCAACTTGAGCGCGCCGGTGGCAAATAAATATCTTTGAATGTTTGAACCTTTCCTGTTTCTAATACTTCAACTGAAATACCAGCCTGATCGGGTATAGCCAATACTTTAGCTATATATGGCAACTCAGGATGGCCGGGGTCCGTTGTGAATATTTCTGACAGCAAATCCACAGCCTGGAATGTTTTGTCTTCTGAAATGAATTCCTTCAGATCGAATCCGGATATTTCAATTTTAATAACAGTGCTTTTATTATCATCTCTGAGTAATGTAATTTTCGGAGACGAACTCAATGGTTTGTTCTTATCCAGCGCTAACCATTCGGCCTTCATTTTGAATGGAATAATTAATGAAATTAATAGTACAAGTAAAATTTTGTTTAACATACCAAAGAATTTTAAATTAGTATAACCAAGAATAACGTTGTGATATTTAACCTGCTTTATTTATTAAAGAAATGTAAAAGTTGACCCTCTCATTGATATTCTTTATCTTTAAGGGGTCAGTTAATTAACGCAAAATTTTGTGTGTGTAAAGTAACAAAAAAACTAGATACTGATCCTATTTCTCCGACAGAACATTTTCTACCTCCCTTTTTGACCTTTCTCCGGTTTGCAAAAAGCCAATAGAATTAAGCTTTACGCCAGAGACGATTTCTTCGGACTGCAGTTTACTCTTATTAGATGAATTAGAAAGCCTGAGTGCTAAACCGGATGACCTTCCAAAACAATGAAAGCCATTCCCCCTGGAATAACAATTTTCTTTTCTCCTAGTGCCACCTGCATCATTTTTTTATCGAATTTTGGGTTTGTGAATAATGCCGGTTAAAACTGTGCAAGGTTATTTGCCATTAAGTTTTTTAAAACTCTGATATACCTTTCTACAGTTTTAGTTAAATTGCTCTTTGATGAAGAAAATGAACAGTATTTTACCATTATAGCATTGATTGTGTTGAAATTCGATACATACAGTTTTTCTGAATCAGACTTGAAAAACCGGATTGAGTCAATGGTATCAGTTGTTACCGAAAAAAATATAAATGTCGCTACCCTGAAGAAAATCATGGGCATACTCGATCTGACCACTCTTGAGGGATCCGATACAGATCAAAAGGTGATCGAACTTTGCAACTCAGCATTGGCTTACAAAAATTTAGTTTTGGATATGCCTTATGTGGCTGCAGTTTGCACTTATCCTGCTTTCACCAGGATTGTCAGGCATCAATTACAAGGCTCTGACATTCACACCGCTGCTGTTGCCGGAGGTTTCCCGTCAGGTCAGATTCCCTTATCCATAAAGCTGCAGGAAGCCAGATATGCAATTGATGAGGGTGCTGAAGAAATTGATATGGTCATATCCAGAGGGCGGTTTTTGCAGGGTGATGATGATTATGTATTTGATGAAATAGCCCAAATGAAGGGGATGTGTGAAGATATTTGTCTGAAAGTCATCCTGGAAACAGGAGAACTCATCACTATAAAAAGCATCCGGAAAGCTAGCGAAATAGCTATCAATGCAGGAGCTGATTTTATCAAAACATCAACCGGTAAAATTCACCCTGCCGCAACTGAAAAGGCTGTGTTGGTTATGCTGGATACCATAAGGGAATTCTATGATAAAACAGGTAAAATGGTTGGCATTAAGCCGGCAGGTGGTATCTCTGAACTGGAACAGGCAATGAAATACTATCTCCTTGTATTAAACGTTCTTGGTGAAGAATGGATCACCAGGGAGTTTTTCCGCATTGGTGCCAGCAAGCTGGCTGATAGGCTTTTAAGTAAAATTCTTTTGAAATCGGTATAATATTTGTTAATCCTCGGGTTATGAAAAAATTTATTGGACTATTCCTTCTGGTTTCTATCCTTTTTTTAACCGGATTCTACGCCTGCGAACCAGATGACACAAACGGATTATCAAGTGATCCCCGTGATAAATATGTCGGTACGTGGACCTGTAATGAAACACCGGCCGCATTTAAACTACTGTTCACATATCCTGTTGAAATTGTTAAGGATACAACCAGCGAATCGAATATCCTGCTGAAAAATTTCGGTTTTATAGGCTTTGATGAAAAACCACCCTATGGCATCCTTAGTGGCTCATCCATCAGCATACCTCAGCAGCAGGTATGTTACGACAACAGCATAACGGTTTATGGAGAGGGAACTATCGTTGATGTAAATACCATCAATTGGAGCTATACCATAAAAGTAGGAGGAGATAAAAGCTCCTACAGTGCCGTGTTCACTAAAAATGACTAAGTCTGATCAGTTTGCCTTTGTATCCTGCTGATTGTTTACTTCACTTTGTAATTTACTCAGTCTGGTGATTACGTCGGCAAAGAGCTTATCGAACTCTTCGATATTTTGCTGATAGTATTTCAGGCTCTCCTCAAAATCTTTCCTCTGTATCGTGTACTTTTTGAATAAATAGTCATAATAGTAATTAACATAAAAATCAAGATTTTGTTTACGGAAAGGGTCTGCTTTTATAGCCGATTCTATTAGCTGGATGTCTACAAGTATGTCGATCATTTTATCTTTCGGGATGAGATTTTCGGGAGGAGGAAGGAAGTCATCCTTATGAACGGTATGACAGCCGTTAATCAGAAGAAGGACAATAAAAAAAAATATTATATTAATCTTATTTGCCATGCTTTGACTGGAATTCTTCATTTAATCCGTCAATCACCTCCTGAGTGATATCGAATTGTTCATTTGTATAAAAAACATTTCCTGCCCTGTTGACACCGAGGATATAATCATATCCATCGACCAGATTGTAACGTTTTAAGAAATTTGTCAGTGTATCAAGCAGCATGCTGTTGATATCCATTTCGTTTTGGGCCAGTTCAGCAGTATACTGTTGTTGCAGGTCGTAAATTTTTTGCTGCTCCTTCATCAATTCTTCATATATCTGCTGGGCACTTTGCTGCGACAGGGCATTTTTGTTTACCTGTTCCTGGAAATAACTGGCATCTTTTTCAAAACCATTTTGTTTAGCAAGGATTTCTGTTTCGAGTTTCTGGCTTTTTGCTTCCAACTCTTTTTTCTTATCGATAGCCAATATATAATTGGCAAGTATGGAATCGGAATTGACATAAGCAATTTTAATGGATTGACCGATAGTATTGGTCGTATTTCTGATTTTCTTTTGTTTTGGGGTAGGATGACTGAGTATGATAAAATAGAGGATAACCATTCCGACGAATAAAATAATGTTGACAATCCATACAATGCGCGATAGATGTTTTTTTTCTATTACAGGTTCTTCCATTTTAAATAATATTTAATTGTTATTAAGTGGCAGCAAGTTATAAAAATTATTTGTAAGGAATAGGATTTTATCAGTTCCCGAGTTCTGACATAAATTTAATTCGCATCAGCCTGATCTCTTCGCCGGTATATTCATCTTCACCCAGATCGGCAAGGGCGTGTTCAACAGAATCAGTTTCGGCTTCCCTGAAATATTCGTAAATTTCTTCCTGATGGTAGGGATCAACGTATTCGTCGATATAGTATGTGATATCCAGTTTTGTACCGGAAGAGACAATACTTTCTATTTCCAGCAGGAGTTCGTCAAAGTTCAGGTTTTTTGCATATGCAAGGTCCTCTAATGATATCTTCCGGTCGATATTCTGAATTATGAAGACTTTGAGTCCTGATTTATTTACTACCGATTTCACGACCATATCATTTGGCCGTATGATCTCATTTTCCTCGACGTATTGTCTGATGAGTTCGAGGAAAGGTTTACCATATTTTTGGGCTTTTCCGGCTCCCACCCCGGTGATTTGCCGCAGTTCCTCCTCGGTGACTGGATACTGAATAGCCATGTCCTCAAGTGAAGGATCCTGGAAAATGACAAATGGTGGAAGATTCTCTTTGCGCGAAATCTCTTTTCTCAGATCTTTTAAAAGTGCGAAAAGGGTCTTATCAGTAGTACTTGTTTTATGTACCCCTTCACCGAGAAATTCCTCCTCTTCGTCAGCCTTTTCGTAATCATGGTCTTTGGAAAGCAATATGGAATAAGGTTCCTCAAGATATTTTCTTCCCTCCTGGGTTATCTTTAAAAGTCCATAGTTTTCAATGTCTTTAACGATAAGTCCTTCAATCAGGGTCTGCCGGATTACGGCACTCCATAATTTTTCATCTTCTTCTGCCCCTTTGCCAAAGACAGCGAGTTTATTATGCTTGTATGATTTAATGAGGGCCGTGCTTTTTCCAATAAGAATATTGATGATGTGCTTGGATTTAAAAAGCTGTTTGGTAGCCAGGACAGCTTCAAGGACCAGTTTCACGAAGTCTTTCCCTTCAAAACGTTGTTTGGGATGCAGGCAGTTATCGCAGGTTCCGCAGTTATCGTGCGGATAAGACTCCCCAAAATAATGTAGTAGTAATTTATGCCGGCATATAGATGATTCGGCATATGCAACCACTTCATGAAGGAGTTGCTTGCCAATCTCTTCTTCAGCTACCGGTTTATCCTTCATGAATTTCTCCAGCTTCAGAATATCATCGTAACTGTAAAAGGCTACGCAGTTACCTTCACCGTCATCACGTCCGCCACGGCCGGTCTCCTGATAGTAGCCCTCAATACTTTTTGGCATGTCGTGGTGTATGACGAACCGGATATCCGGTTTGTCAATACCCATCCCAAATGCAATGGTGGCAACAATTATATCCATCTCCTCCATGAGGAATTTATCCTGGTTTGTGCGCCGGGTAGCTGAATCAAGGCCAGCATGATATGGAAGAGCCTTGATGCCGTTAACCTGAAATGTTTCGGCTAACTCTTCCACTTTTTTTCGGCTAAGACAATAAACTATTCCGGATTTCCCGGGATTGGATTTGATGTACCTGATGATATCTTTGATAACGTTACTTGTTTTTGACCGGACTTCATAGTAAAGGTTTGGCCTGTCAAAGGATGATTTAAAGATTGTGGCATCCTGAATGTTGAGGTTTTTCTGGATATCCTGTTGTACTTTTACCGTCGCAGTAGCAGTAAGCGCAATGACAGGTACATTCTGGCCTATGCTTTCAATGATCGGCCTGATTCTCCTGTATTCCGGCCTGAAATCATGACCCCATTCAGAGATACAATGAGCTTCATCTATAGCGTAAAACGAAATATTAATATCTTTTAAAAAATCAACATTCTCATCCTTTGTCAAAGATTCAGGTGCAACATAAAGAAGTTTCGTTTTTCCAGCCCTTAGATCCTTCTTAACCTGAACTATTTCTGATTTGGAAAGGGAAGAATTCAGGACATGTGCTATCCCAATATCAACCCCAAAGTTCCTAATCGAATCGACCTGGTTTTTCATTAAGGCGATCAGAGGTGATATGACAATTGCAGTACCTTTATTGAGCAGGGCCGGAAGCTGGTAACAGAGGGATTTGCCCCCACCTGTTGGCATGATGACAAATGTATCTTTACCAGCGATAAGATTTCGAATAATGACCTCCTGATTACCCTTGAAGGAATCAAACCCAAAAACATTCTTTAACATCTCGTGAAGAGAAGTATCATTCTTAACAACCATTTCCCCAAGTATTTTCACCTGATAAAGCCCTGAAGTTGAAATTTTTTTTAACGGACGAGCATTTTGAAATATTGTTCTCTTTTCTTCAAAAAATACATCGCTATATACAAATATATAAAAAATAAAAGACTTTTCTAAATAAAAATATCTAACAATTATTCGGGCGCAATTTTATATCATATTATATATCAAATTGATAAGTGACAGTAAAATTTATTTTTATGATTTCATGATAATGAATGACGTTTTTTACTTGGATCATATTATGTACTATCCTGCGTATGTATCACGTTTGAACAGAAAAGAATGAACCTGAATATAATTGTATATTTGTATAATCTTACTTACACGAACCGTCAAAAGGATAATGCCAGTGAAATCACATGATGAGATAAAAGATATAGCCATACAGACTATTCGGGACGAAGCTGAAGCAGTATTTGGTCTTGAACAGTATATCACCGATGATTTTATCAAAAGTGTTGAATTGATCCTTCATACTCAGGGAAGAATCATCATTACGGGAATAGGTAAAAGCGCACATATAGCTGCAAAAATCGTCTCGACCTTCAACTCAACCGGAACACAGGCAATGTTCATGCATGCTGCCGATGCTATCCATGGCGACCTTGGAATGATCAGGGAAGACGATATAATTATTTGTGTTTCGAAAAGTGGTCACACTCCTGAAATTAAGGTTCTGATCCCTCTTATAAAACTGCTTGGTAATAAAATCATCGCTTTGGTAGGTAATGCCGGTTCATATCTTGCTCAGCAAGCTGATTATGTCATCATTACGTCAGTCAAAAAAGAAGCCTGTCCTAATAATTTGGCACCAACATCCAGCACTACTGCTCAGCTTGTTATGGGTGATGCTCTGGCCATCTGTCTCTTGGAATGCAGGGGATTTACAGTTAGTGAGTTCGCCCGTTATCATCCTGGTGGATCGCTGGGTAAGCGTTTATACCTGCGGGTGGCTGATCTGTTTACTCATAATGCTGTTCCCAGTGTGGATATCGATGAAGACCTGACCAATATCATCATTGAAATCTCATCAAAACGTCTCGGTGCAACAGCTGTGCTTGAAAATGGACAACTTACTGGTATTATTACAGATGGCGATTTAAGAAGGATGCTCCAGAAAAAAATCAGTATGGAACAGCTTAAAGCCAGGGATATAATGACAAGGAATCCGAAAACCATCGATAAAAACACACTCGTGTCTGACGCACTCGATATGATGAGGGGAAATAGCATCACACAATTGCTTGTCCTCGACAACGGTAATTATATCGGAGTTATTCATTTACATGATATTCTTAAGGAAGGCATTATTTAAACATCATTTATATGATACTCCGCACGGAAAAGATAGTCAAAAAATATAAAAGCAGGACAGTCGTGAACGATGTCACTATTGAATTAAACCAAGGAGAGATCGTTGGTTTGCTTGGACCAAACGGTGCAGGGAAAACCACCTCCTTTTATATTATTGTCGGTTTAATAAAACCTTTTTCAGGCCGGGTCTTTCTGGATAACATTGAAATCACCAACATGCCAATGTACAAACGTGCACAACTGGGTATTGGTTATTTAGCACAGGAAGCTTCAGTTTTCAGGAAACTCAGCGTGGAAGATAACCTTCGCGCGGTCCTTGAATTTACAGGTCTTAGCAAATATGAGCAAAAAGAAAAACTGGAAGCCCTTATTGATGAATTTGGCCTGCAAAATGTCAGGAAAAGTATGGGAATAACACTTTCAGGGGGTGAAAGAAGAAGAACAGAGATCGCCCGTGCTCTGGCTGTCAGTCCTAAGTTTTTTTTACTTGACGAACCTTTTGCAGGTGTAGATCCCATCGCCGTTGAAGATATTCAGAATATTGTTGGCAAACTTAAAAATAAAAATATTGGCATTCTTATTACTGATCATAATGTCCATGAAACACTTTCCATAACCGACCGCTCCTATCTTCTTTTTGAAGGTTCCATTCTTAAGTCAGGGACATCAGAAGAACTAGCCAGAGATGAACATGTTAGAAAAGTATATCTGGGAGAGAAATTTGAATTAAGACGATAGCGGGTATATTTCCGATAGGTTTTCTAATATATCACGAACCTGATGCTTTTGATTGATTTTCACCGGATAATGAAAAATAGAGTTGCATGATTTTCTTCGATAAGCTACGTTTATTCAAGTCATCCAGGTATTTTACGACTGCAAGTAATTTAACTTGATCGACCCTGGTATATTGATCAACGGCTTTTTTCTCTTCAAATTGTTTTACCGCAGCTTTTACACCTTTATGCAATGTCGTAAATACCAGATCTTGCGTTAATGAATTATAAGGTGGATTAAGATATGCCTGAATTAAATGATCTGCCAGTCGGTTGATACCATTAAAGCTCGTATGGTTTAAGATAATTACGGTGAATTTATCATCGATGTATCTCTCAAAGACATTGCGGAATCCTTCCCACATGCCATGATGATAAACAACACGCTTTTCATTTTCATTTTTTAGTCTGAAGCCAAATCCATAAGGTATTTCGCGTCCATTGTCAAGCCTGGTCGGTGTAAAAGCTTCTTCCATCGTGAACCTGGATATAAGCTTATCTGTTTCTAATGCCTGATCCCACAGTAAAAGGTCAGCTGTCGACGAATAAACGCCTTTATCACCTACGATACCGTCGAGTAAAGTCTCTTCAACAGGTCTGAAGGATTTGTAATTTCTTTTGTAACCGTTGAGTCTATCAGGATAATCTTTTTGAATAGCTCTTGAATAAATACAGGTATGTAACATACCAAGTGGCTCAAAAATAGTATTTTGTAGGAAATCACCAAATGGCATACCTGATACTTTCTCTACAACATAAGCCAATACTGCATAACCTGTATTGGAATAGTCAAAATGTGACCCGGGTTTAAAATTTAATGGAAGGTTCTGTTCCTGTAAAATCCTGATAAGTGCATCATTATAAGGGATCTGTGTTTGATCTGTCCAATATTTTTCAAAAAACCATAAATAATTAGGTAAGCCAGAGGTATGGTTTAATAAATGTCTGATCGTAATATCCTTGTAAGGAAAATCAGCTAAGTATTGTTGAAGTGGATCATCATAATCCAGTTTACCTTGCTCTTTAAGGATCATGATGGCCATAGCCGTAAATTGTTTACTGACGGAGGCAAGCTGATACATTGAATGATCAGTCAGGGATTCCCTGGATGTAAAATCTGCATATCCAAAGGAACGGCTATAAACAATCTGACCGTTTAATGCCAGCAGAACACTGCCGTTGAATCCAAAAGACACCGCAGAAATATTCATGATGGAGTCCATTTGGGCACGCTTTTCTTTCAGAAAAAACTCGTTTAACTGTGACTCCTCTTCAATCGATAGTATCTCTGCTTTAAATAATGATTTGGTGCCAAAATTTATTTCGGGATGGATAAAAACTATGACTAAGAGGATTGTCAGAACTATTCGTAGCGTCCATTTATAGATCTGTTTATTCATTATAAAATTCTGCAATCAATTAAATAATCTGCAAAGATAATGAATCTATCTTCTGAAGAAGATTAAAGATATCAGAATATACATTATAATGATCAGGGGCAGAGCTATAAATTTCAATAGGATAATAAGGGTCAGGGACAGGAAAAGAAAAACGTACCTCAGTCGATTTAAGTCCCAGGAGAAATTGGCGAATTTCAAAGAGAAGAGCCGGATATTGGCCACAAGCAGGCCAGAAAATACAAACGTTACTATAAGAAGAAAATTAGTGTTACATATCAGTATATGGATCCATTGCTCTGGGTTTGTGGCAGCAAGGATTAATGGCAGGGAAGCTAAAAATACTGCATTAGCCGGTGTCGGCAATCCGTAAAAAATATCACTTTGCCTAGTGTCTATATTGAATTTTGCCAGACGTAGGGCGGAAAAAATGGGGATCAATATTGAAAAATAAGGGATAATTCCTATTGGGAATTGGATCAGCTCGGCATTGGTGATGCTGGTATCCAGTAATTTATAAATAATCATGCCGGGTGCAACGCCAAAGGATACTATATCAGCAAGAGAATCAAGCTGTTTTCCAATATCGGATTTGGCATGAAGGATCCGTGCTGCCATGCCATCTAGAAAATCAAATATGATAGCTATTCCTATAAAAAGGGAGGCTATTGTCAGTTTTTGATCGAAAACTGCAACAACAGCTATGCAACCAGCAAACAAATTCAAACATGTGATAAAATTCGGAATATGGTTTCTTATCTGCATGATCTTTTAATTACCTTTATTTTGAGTTAAAAATAATAAATATTTCACCGGAAAATTTAATTGAATATTAATTTCGTAGTTCCGGTTTAAAGATAAAACTTTAATATAAGTGAAGAGAAATCCAGGGTCTATATGTATTAGTGATTTCGATTATAACCTCCCGCCAGATAAAATCAGCCAGTTCCCATTAAATCAGAGAGACGAATCGAAACTTTTACTTTATAAGGATGGATCAGTGACACACACTATTTTCCGGAATATAGCCAGACATCTGCCAGCCAACAGCCTGATAATCTTTAATAATACCAGGGTTATACAGGCCAGGTTGTTTTTTCAAAAGCCTTTCGGAGCCAGGATTGAAATCTTCTGTCTTGAACCCGTTGAGCCAGTGGCTGATATACAATCGGCCTTCTGGCAATTCTCCCCTGTAGTCTGGAAATGCCTGATCGGTCATTCTAAGAGATGGCAAAAAGGACAGTTATCATGCACATTCAATCATAAAGGTAGAACATGCATTCTTAATGCCGAACGATTATCAGCTGAATCAAATCCGTCATCAGTCAAATTTTTTTGGGAACCAGCCGATATGATCTTTTCTGAAATCCTTGACGCTTATGGTCTGACACCTTTACCTCCATATATTCAACGGGATGCTGGCGAATCGGACAAATTAAGATACCAGACAATTTATGCCACACAAAAGGGATCAGTCGCTGCCCCGACAGCAGGTCTGCATTTCACCAAGGCCGTTTTCGATTCGCTTGAAACTAAAGGAATTGAAACGGCTTTTCTTACCCTGCATGTCGGCCTTGGTACCTTTAAACCAGTCACCACACTAAAAATAGGTAATCATGTGATGCACAGCGAATGTGTATCTATCCCTGTTGATCTGATCCGAAAGCTAAGTCGAAATGATAATAGCAGCATTATAGCTGTGGGTACAACAACAGTCCGCGCCCTGGAAAGTCTTTATGGGTTTGGAGTTAAACTAACTGCTAAACCGGAAAATACCAAAGAATTTTTTATAACTCAATGGGATCCATATCAAAAGTGGTATGCTTCGGAAATAACTTTAAACGAGTCGCTGCATGCAGTCTTGAATTATTGCGATACATTTTCTCTAAAGTACCTCACCGGTATGACTCAACTTCTTATTGCTCCCGGTTATCATTTTAGATTGACCGACATTATGCTGACTAATTTTCATCAACCTAAAAGTACCCTGCTTTTACTTGTGGCCGCTTTTATTGGAGATAACTGGAAAATGGTGTATGATTATGCTCTCGAAAAAGACTTCCGGTTTCTAAGTTATGGCGATAGCGCATTGCTGTACAAGAGAATAACCGGAATAGCTGGATAAACGGAGATGGTCTCACTTATTAGGACAGATTTAATTCAAAATTAAGTTTGTTTTTGTTAAACGAGAGAGGGCTGGGGGGAGACTTATAACTCAGATCATTTTTACCTAGAACAAGAAAAAAGGCATCCTGATTAATGGATCAGCATTCTGATGCATTAATCAGATGCTGTGCTTTATTCTTAATTATAAATAAACCTTTCCTGTCAGGAAAGGTTTTCCTATTTTTGTCTTATTCTTATTATGTCCGAAAATACTAAAAAAAAGGCAAGACAGAAGAATGATCCTGAAAAGGAGATGACTTTCTGGCAACACCTTGAAGAGCTCAGGTGGCACATTGTACGGTCTGTCCTCGTCATTGTCGCTATGACTATTGTCGCTCTTATTTATAAAACCTTCATCTTTGACCATATCATTCTGGCACCTAAAGATTCAGATTTTATCACTTATCGGTTACTCTGCAAACTGGCCGATCTCCTATCGGTACAAACATTGTGTCTCCGTGATTTAGAAATGAATATCATAAACCTCTCCATGGGAGGTCAGTTTACTATGCATGTGTATGTCTCGATAGCCACAGGTCTTATTCTCGCTACTCCTTACATAATATGGGAATTCTGGCGATTTATCAGACCAGCATTAAAAATGCACGAACGGAAATATGCCAGCATAACAGTCTTGATCATGTCTGTACTTTTTTTAGTGGGTATCCTTTTCAGTTATTATGTTTTAGTTCCATGGGCATTGTATTTTTTTGGGACTTATCAGGTCAGCGAAGCGGTCCTTAACCAGATATCCCTGAAATCCTATATATCTACAGTAGTCACACTGACTTTTGGTATGGGTTTTATTTTTGAATTGCCTGTCATTGTGTATTTTCTTACAAAAATCGGCATTATGACACCGGCATTTATGAAAAAAAATCGCAAATATGCTTTTATCTTAATCCTGATTGTGGCTGCAATCATTACTCCTCCGGATGTTTTTAGTCAGATCATTGCAACCATTCCCCTCTATGCCCTTTACGAACTCAGTATTTATGTGTCGAAGAGGGTTTATAAAAAGAGGAGTTTGCTTCAGGGGTGATATAAATATCCAATATTGTAACCTTTTTTTTATCTTTACGTCATATCTGCATGAAAATTTAATCTATTTCAAGGTGGAACAGACACGTTTATACAGAAGTAGAACCGATAAGGTCCTCGGTGGGGTAGCTGGCGGCTTTGCTGAATACCTCAAAACCGATCCCCTGGCCGTCAGATTGATCTGTATTCTCCTTGCCATTCTTGGAGGAGGTGGCGTGATCCTCTATATTCTCCTTTGGATATTTATTCCACAAAAACCTGATGATTCATTTAAAACCTATTCAAATATGGAACAAGAAAACAAAACTTATAACTCAACTCCGCCTCCTGGTCAGGATAATAAACCTAAACAGAATCCTGATAAGGGAAATTTAGCAGGGGGTGTCATTTTAATAACCATTGGAGTATTGTTTCTTTTGGCAAAGTTTATTCCCAGGGTTGATTTCCATGACCTCTGGCCAGTCATTCTTATTGTTGGAGGCTTTCTTTTATTGAGAAAATCATTTATCAATCCTAATAAATAAAGAAATGAGCTATAAAAAAATATTTTGGGGCATCATATTGATCTTTATCGGTATACTGATCATACTTAAAAACCTGGATGTGGTCCACTTCAGCTGGTTACAGTTCCTTATGTTATGGCCGGTCTTGTTGATATTATGGGGTTTATCCATCATCCCGGCAAAATCATGGATCAAATTGACACTGTCGCTGGTGACAATTATCATTTCAGTTATCCTGGTTTCTTATATCGACTGGGGGGTATACAGACCCTTCTGGTTTTTTCATCATGACAGGGAAGGGAAAGAGATATTCAAGCATAAATCAGTGACTTCTGATCAGATTCTTAGCGAACCATACGATTCAACCCTGCTCCAGGCTGGTTTGCAACTTGATGTTGCAGCCGGTGCTTTCGAGATCAGTGGCCAGACCAGTCAACTTCTGGAATTTGACAACCGTGGATATCTGGGGGAATATGAGATGACATCCCAGGATATCAATGGAAAGCGTGAAATCAAACTCCGGCTGAGAGAGCCTGTCATCCATAGCCACAATAAAATCGGAAATAGAGTCTATATTAAATTGAATGAATTGCCGGAATGGGATTTCAATTTTGACGTTGGCGCTGCCACCCTGCTGATGGATCTCAGCAATTACAAAACCAGACAAATCAGTATTGAGGGAGGAGCATCATCTATGGAAATTAAATTGGGAAATAAGGCAAATGAAATACACATTGATATAGAAGCTGGCGCTTCATCTGTCTTATTAAGGATACCCCGTTCATCAGGATGTGAGATTTCCGGAACTACAGTATTATCTTCACGATCACTCGAAGATTTTACAAAAGTTCGTCAAAACACTTACCAGACTGAAAACCTGGAAGGTAACCCCAATAAGATCATTATTGATGTAGATGTTGCTGTATCAAGTTTTGAAGTGATCCGCTATTGAGCATACGATATTATTTTAACTTTTACCTTCTCATTTTAGTTACCCAGAAAATCGTATAATATTGAGTACAGTTCATTAGGTGCATCCACATGCACCCAATGGGAAGCCTTTGGAACGGTTGCTATGGTCGCTGATGGGAAATATCTCAAGATAAGGCCAATATCCTTTTCCGTAATATAATCTGATAATAATCCTTTGATGAACAACGTGGGCTTGCCAAATGTATTTGTGCTCTGGATACCAGCTGCAATGTGGTCAATATTGTCACTTATCGCACTCAGATTCAACCTCCAGCCAAATCTTTTATCATTAATTCGGTAAAGGTTTTTCATGATAAAAAGCCTGATACGCTCATTGGTTACTGTCTGTGATAAGAGACTGTCAACATCTGACCGTGCTCTGATATTATCAAAATTCACAGATGCCATAGCACTGAGGATGTGGAGATGTTCCTGGCACAAATTGTAATACCTCGGGCTGATATCAATAACAACCAATTTTTTTAGTGGACATAATGTATTCAGAGCCAGATTCATGGCAACCTTTCCTCCCAGGGAATGTCCGATCACGAAAGGATTGTTTATCTGCTGGTCTTGGATGAACTCAAGCTAATCATTTGTCAATGCTAAAATGTTGAAAATCGGGCTGTGGGGGGATTGTCCGTGGTTACGGAAGTCAGGAATAAATACGGTAAAATGTTCTGCAAGCCTTTTGCCTATCGTCACCCAGTTATCTGAAATTCCAAAAAGACCATGCAGGATTATTACGGGCTCACCTGTTCCATATATCCTATAATTTAACTTCATAGGCCATTACCCGGTTATCATAAAAGGTTGGTACCAGCAGAATCTTTGCACCGGGAATATAATCTATATCAGCTGCATTTATATGATCCGACGAAGTATCCAGCAACTTTTTCGCTGTCTTCCCGGATTGAATCAGGTACACACTGCCTTTCCAGTCGGAAATCAGAAATTTCCCATCGTCAATGCGAGCAAGGCCGTCAATACCTCCTGTATTCTCAATAAAGGGCTCAATGGATTTATCATTTAGATTGATTCTGAACAACTTACTGCTTGCACCGGCGAAAAGGAAATTGTTCTCAATAACTAATCCATTGGTGCCGTTAAGGTCCTTTGAATCAATAAATACTTGCACCTGTCCTTCTTTCAAAACAAATATTTTTCCGCTGTTGGAATCAGAGATGTAAACCTGGCCGTTTTTATCGATGCATGCGTCATTGAGAAATATTGCCCCCGGGACCTGGAATTTATTAAGGATAGTCCCCTTATCCAGATCGATTCTCACCACCCGGTCAATATCTGAAACATACAGATAATTTTTGTAAATGGCCATTCCCTTTGGGGCATTTAAACCTTCCACCCATTTAAGCTCAATAATTTTTCCATCTGGATCTAGTTTGGCAATAAATCCATTAAGGTCTTTTTCAGATGGATTACCATTAATATTACTGACATAGATAAGGTTACGCACAGGATCATGACATACGGATTCAGGCGTTTTTAAATCTGCCGGGGTTTCCCACTTCTTTATCAGCCTTTTATCAACATAAGATGTTTCTTCCTGCAAACTAATGAATCCTGTATTGGGAAAAATGATTAAAAATGGGAGAATGAATATAAAAAAGAGTTTAATTTGTTTCATGACCTTTTGTGATGGGATCAAAAGAATCGCATATCTCAGGTGCATTCTGGATTTGAACATAGTTTTACTCCTTTAGTTTGCTATTGAGTTGGCGTAAATATAACTGTATGGTGTTTTCAAGGCCATAATACAGCGCATCGCAGATCAGGGCGTGTCCAATAGAAACCTCCAGCAATCCAGGGATATGTTGAGCAAAATACCGCAAATTCTCCAGGTTCAGATCATGACCGGCATTAATACCCAGACCAGCCTCACTGGCTACCAGTGCCGCAGTTACATAAGATTTAATAGCCTCTTCTTTGTGGATGGAATAATTCCTTGCATATGCTTCGGTATAGAGTTCAATACGGTCAGTTCCGGTTTTGACGGCATTTTTTATCATCTCAGGAACTGGATCAATGAAAATGGATGTGCGGATCCCTGCTTTTTGAAAAGTTTGAATAATATCCTTTAAAAAAACTTCATTTTTGTAAGTGTCCCATCCTGCATTGGATGTAAGAGTGTCAGGTGGATCAGGCACTAGGGTAACCTGTTCCGGCCGAACTGACAATACTAGATCAATAAATTTTTCAGTCGGGTAACCCTCTATATTAAACTCAGTTTTCACAAGAGTTCTCAGACCGATCACATCCATGTATCTGATATGCCTTTCATCTGGTCGTGGATGAACAGTGATACCCTGGGCACCAAAACGTTCACAATCTGAAGCAGCTTTCAGTACATCAGGAATATTGCCGCCCCTGGCATTTCTTAGAGTCGCAATTTTATTGATGTTTACACTCAATCTGGTCATTAAGGGAATTTTAATACAAATATACATTACAAACCGTTTGGTTTACACACAGACGAATAAAAATCCAGTCCGTAGCTCAAGCGCTGCACGTGCTCGAAGCACAATCATTTATATTTGCGCAATAATCTAAAATTCGACATTTTATGAAACGAGCATGCGGACTGGATGTACACAAAGATACAATTTTTAGTGCTACATACGAGGGTAAAAAACATAGCCCTGTAACAGAGTATACAACCCTTACATCGTCCATCCGGGCCATGGGCGAAGAATTACGTTCAGAAGGGGTTGATGCAATTGCGATGGAAAGCACCGGGATGTATTGGGTTCCTGTATGGAATATTCTGGAAGACATGGGCTTTCATTTGATCCTGGTCAATCCCTATTTAATCAAGCAGATGCCAGGGCGTAAAAGCGATGTAAAGGATGCCCAGTGGATTGCTACATTGTTGCATAAAGGGTTGTTGCGAAGTAGCTTAGTTCCCTGCAAGGAAATACGAGAGTTGCGAACGTATAGTCGCAGGTATGTCAAATTACAACAACGGCAAACATCGGTATTGCAGGACATGGAACGAACGTTAGAGATTTGCAGTATTCGGATTACCAGTTTTGTCAGCAACATATCAGGCAAAAGTGTATTGAGGGTAATCCAGCAAATTGTACAAGGTGAAACAGCTCCGGATGTCTTGGTTGAGTCGATACATGGCCGAATCGTTAACACACATTCGAAACAAAACATCAAAGAATCACTTACCGGGTTTATTACGGAACATCATCGTTTTATGCTGGAGTTATCCCTTCAGGAGTATGAGATGTTAGTCGGTCAAAGTAATAAGTGTTTGTCAAAGATGAAAGAGCTGTGCAATGAGCATTACAAACAGGAAATGAAGTTGTTGATTACCATACCAGGCATAAGTCACATTGCAGCCATGATTGTATTAGCCGAAACGGGGGCAGATATGAAAGCCTTTGAAAACAGTGGCAAATTTTCCGGATGGACGGGACTACGTCCAAGAAATGATGAAAGTGCCGGAAAATACAAAAGCACTGCAATCACTAAGGGAAATCGTTTTTTGCGCGCTGTTTTGGTTCAGATTGCATGGGCAGCAATACGTACAAAAGGATCATATTTCAAAGAAAAATTCAATCGGTTGGCAATGAGAAAGTCCAGGCAAAAAGCGCTGATTGCGATTGCAAGAAAGCTTGGCGTGTTAATATGGAATGTTCTTTACTACAAACAAGAATATAACCCTGAAAAACTCATTGTGTATGATCCGCGGAAGTTGCAGGCAAAAATATCGTACCATCAAAAAGAATGCGATCGTCTGCAAAAACTTATACAACGATAAAGCGTAAAGGTCGGGTAAATTTGTGGTGGCTTACAACCCCGCTTTCAAATTGACCAACGCAACATGTCCTGAAAAGGACTTTAAGAACACAGACATGAGTTAATGCCAATCATTCGTTTGGCTAAGCTCGCAGGAGAAACTCGCATACCAAAGGCGTTATAACTTGGAAAGGATTTATAGGAGAAATATACGTTTAACTGGGGCTTTGATTCACGGTATTTAAGAATCATTCTCTATCAGATCATTTCGTATTTTTGATGATCCTTTTCGGTCAGGACGAAACTATTTCCTCATATTATGAAAGCCATTGTTCTAAAAGAATACAATAATAATCTATCGAGGGTATTGCGAAGCCTGGAGGTCATCAATAAAGATATCCGTCCATTAAAAGATGATGAGGTCCTTGTAAAAATATCAGCAGCTCCGTGCAATCCTTCGGACATCGCTTTTGTAAGGGGAATGTATAATATCAGGAAACCTTTACCTGTGGTGTCAGGTTTCGAGGGAGCAGGGTCAGTAGTGGCTGCCGGTAAGAGTTCCGAAGCCAGGAATCTCCTTGGTAAACGGGTGTGCTGTTTCACTCAGGATGACGGTGATGGTACATGGGCAGAGTACTTTATAACAAAACCTGATAAATGTATTGCGGTCCACGATGATCTGGACATCCTTCAGGCAGCATGTCTGGCAATCAATCCCTTCACAGCTTATGCCCTTGTCGACACAGCAGTTCGTTATGGCAGTGAGGCTGTCATTAATACGGCCGCTGCCGGACAGATAGGGAGATTTGTACGTGCTCTTGCCAGGGACAAAAATATTACCCTGATCAACATTGTCAGGCAGGATAACCATCTTGAGATGCTTAAAAACGAAGGAGAAAATTATGTTTTAAACATCCGGTCAGAACAATTTGAGGATCAGCTCAAAGAACTTGCACATGAACTGAAAGCAACCACAGCCTTTGATGCGCTGGGGGGAGAGTCGACAGCACGCATCCTACAGGCCATGCCCAACGCTTCTCAGTTAATCCTGTATGGCGGACTGGCTAATCAATATATCGCAAATATCGATGTTCTGGAAATCATCTTTAAGAAAAAATCAATCGTCGGATTTAACCTTGGGGATTGGAAAAAAGAAATTGGCCCCGAAACTTTCAGCCAGATTTCATCAGATATCCAGAATATGATCATAAAGGGAATGATCACGACAAAAATACAG
This sequence comes from Bacteroidota bacterium, assembly GCA_026391695.1. Taxonomy (NCBI): domain Bacteria; kingdom Pseudomonadati; phylum Bacteroidota; species Bacteroidota bacterium. The sequence goes on along the minus strand of JAPLDP010000066.1, from coordinate 4,468 downwards.
CATACATATAAACTTGAGGAAGTGATCCGTGCCCTGTTACAGTATGTAGGGCATATGTCAGATGGAAAAATCCTTTTCACACCTTAAAGCACGTAAGATTCAAATATATGCCGGGATCAATCAGTATCAGGTTTTATGAGGAACTGAATGATTTTCTTCCGCCTGGCAAGCGTAAGAAGCCTATTGATGTTAATCTTTTCTGTAGTCCCTCTATTAAAGATATCATCGAATCTCTTGGTGTCCCCCATGCAGAGGTGGATCTTATACTGGTCAATGGCCAATCTGTTTCATTTGATCACCGGCCAAAAGAGGGTGACATGATATCCGTATACCCGGTATTTGAAAGCCTGGATATAACACACGCCACTCATTTGCGCCCCAAGCCTCTGAGAATTACACGTTTTATCCTTGATGTACATTTGGGTAAGTTAGCCCGTTATTTGCGTATGTTAGGCTTTGATACGATGTACCGTAATGATTATGACGATCCTGAGATAGTAGCATTGTCACAAAAAGAAAAACGTATAATCCTGACACGTGACGTCATTCTGCTGAAAAATAATGATGTGACACATGGATTATGGATACGTTCGCAGAAGCCATCGGAACAGGTGAAGGAGGTGATCGGAAGGCTCGATCTTTATCAGCAGATAAAACCCTTTGACAGATGTATGGAGTGCAATGGACGGATCTCAAAAATTGAGAAAAATAAAATACTGGATCAATTAGAGCCAGGCACCAAAGCCAACTTCGACACCTTTTACCGGTGCAGGGATTGCCATAAAGTGTACTGGAACGGATCCCATTTAGAAAAGATGCAAGTGGTGATAAACAATCTGAAAATTACAGATTAGCTTTATTCCTTTTTGTCAGGATCTTTATTCCCCCTTTTCTTATGGGTATCCACGCCAAAGAAAGCGAAAAATCCATATAGCCCGAATAATCCGTAAAGGCCTTCCATATGAAAAATGAAGCCCAGAAATCCCAGTAAGCCCAAGAATCCCAGATAGCCAAGGTTTCTTTTATTCATGATTCTATTTTTTTGATCAGATAAAAATACGTATTAATAACAAGCAAATATTGAGGTAGGTACTGTATTTCAATCCTTTTAAGATGATACCAATCAATAAAAATGATGTACTTCACGGGAAAAGAATATAAATCGGCACCAGCCTCGGCCCGCACCTCACCGATATCATGGAGGTGATTGGAAAAGATGAGGTAATCTGTAGGATACAGACAACGATGGTAGCTCTGAAATCTATTCAATAATTAATTTCTCCTTCGCCAAAATCTGATGCGAATTTCGCAGCACTGCCAGGTACAAACCTGCCGGATAAGCCGTAATATCGGTTTGTATTTTCTTTGTATATGCCGGTATGACAATTTCATCCCTCAGCTTGCAATAACCGTCATAGATACTCAAAACAGCATCGGTTTTCAGATCTTTGAATTCAAAATTGATTGTTGAAGCGGCAGGATTGGGATAAATCCTCAATGCTTTATCATAGTCTTCTTTAAGGGGTATTTCATCTATCGAAACATATACGCCACAGCTCAGGTCGATGGTGTCAGAAGGAATCGGGTATGGACAAAGGCTGTCGTAAGTAAAGGCCTGGGTGTAAAGGGTATCGTTTTCTAAATCTGAATTGAGTTTCCAGAGATAAATATCCCAATTTACATCCACCACATAATTTCCTGAAACAAGGATTTTATTGTCAAAGGTTTTAATGATATTTTCAGGTGATCTATTTTCATCAATTAATAAACGTCTTTTCAATGTATTCCCAATTGTATCTGTCATAATTATCTCGCTCATCCCATCATCAGGATTCGGATTATCACTCCAGTTTAATCCTATAATTAATGTAGTATCATTATAATAACATATTGATTCTGCTCCCCCTCCATCTATAGTATCTCCTAATAAATAGACATGATAAAGTTGATTACCGGCTTCATCGAATTTAAATAATACAGGTGTCATTGGTCTGCCTGGGCCTATGAGTCCACCAGATGAATAAAAACAATTAGTTTGGTTTTTAATAGTTTGAATGACACTACCAGGTCCTGAGCCAGGCAGATTCCATTTAATATTCCATAATTGTTCACCAGCTGTATCAATCATTATCCAGTAAGGTTTTAATCCCTGGGAATAACAATGGCCTGTAACAAGATAGTTTGAATCAAAGCTCAATGTCAAATCATAACCCTCTTCATTACTAATTGTAGTATCTTCCTGAGCCAAATGCCTGATCCAAAGGGGTGTACCCGACGAATCCATCTTTACTAAGCTGATTCGGACATTTTGGTAATTGCCTCCATAATATTTCAACATGCCAACATATCCCCCTTCATTTAATGGTATAACTCCTGTGGCACTATTATAATCTGGTGATTGTAAGACAGTACACCATTCAACTTCTCCACATTTATTAAGTTTTATAAACAAAGGATCAAAATTTCCTGTAAGATCGTAATTACTGGATGCTCCTGCTATTATTTTGCTATTATCAGAGTTCTTTTGTATCTCATTAATATATGTTAAATACGATAAATCACCTAATTGTTTCTTCCATAAAACTTCTCCATTTAGATTTGTTTTTATGATCCAAGCCCATTGTGAGGGAATGCTTCCTTTATCTATAAATCCACCCAGTATATAACCTTTATCATAATCTTCAAGTAAACTTCTAACATGTACTCCATAATTGTCACTATATATCTTTGGCCAAGTTTGTCCATAAGTAAAAGCTGTTAATACCGTCGAAATTGTTAATGTCAATATTATCTTTATCATGTTGTAAAGATTTTTATAAATTCGATGAATTTATTAACGAGTGGCTTTTGTTAACTTCTTACTTTCAACCAATTCATCATCAACATATAAACTAATAATGTATATACCATTTGGAACGTCACTCAGATTTAGAACCAATTGATTTTGATAGTTGTGAAGAGTCATGATTTCCAAAAATTTACCGCTAATATCATGGAGTAATAATTTGCCGGTATTTTTTAGCTCAATAGTACTGAAATAGACAATAACATAATCACTGGCTGGATTGGGGAAAAGTATAAGGTGTTCTTCCTTTTCATTAATTACTTCATGTGTAGTAAAGTGATATTCAGGTAAAGATTTTGTATTTGGGGGAAAATAAACCTGTTCGGTATAATTAATAAAATTGCCCTTTACCAGCAGTCCTCGTGCATAACCACCGATCAAGGGATACCCATCATTTATAATTGAATGCATGGTATTGACCGATAGTGAATCCAATTGCCGTGCACTCCAGGTACTGTCATGTATCATTTTTATGACATTGAAATAATCTTCGAAATCCTGGTGTATAGCAGTTTGGTGGGTGTTTAATTCGTATGTGGCAGGAATCTCATTTAGTACATTCAGCGCTTGTTCTGCCTGTTCATTGTTAAAATAGCAGAAGGCCAACCTGTATTTTGACTGAAGATCTGTTTCATCTTCATACAAAGCTATCAAGCTGTCGTAAGGATTAAGGATGGTGGTATCGGAGAGGAATTTCCGTATCAGTTGATTTTTGGCTCTTGCACGTACCTGCTGCCAATAACCAAACCGCGATTCAAGAATTTCTTTTGCACCAAGATAGTCTCGCCCTTGCATGATCTCCGCCATCATGTAATCAGGCATCGGATCAAAACGATCATCCAGCGATTGAAGCACTTCCTGCGACTTGGCCGATTGGGGATTGACTATTAATACATCACGTATCATTGCATTAGGCAGAACATCCTCTTTGTAAATGGCTTGTTTCATTACTTTATCTACCTTGCCACCATAAATTTCTCTTTGCCTATGATATTTTGGGAATTTTTCAGTATAGCCAGGTACAAACCTGCCGGATAAGCCGTAACATCGGTTTGTATTTTCTTTGTATATGCCGGTATCTCAATTTCATCCACCAGCCTGCAATAACCGTCATAAATGCTTAATACGGCATCGGTTTTCAGATCTTTGAATTCATAATAAATAGTTGTTGCAGCAGGATTGGGATATATCTTCATCGGCTTATCATAGTCTTCTTTAAGCGGTATTTCATCAATCGAAACATATACGCCACAGTTCAGGTCGATGGTATCAGAAGGGATCGGGTATTGACAAAGACTGTCATAAGTAAAGGGCTGAGTGTATAGGGTATCGTCTTCTAAATCTGAATTGAGTTTCCAAAGGTAAATGTGAAAAAGATTATAAGTGCCTGTGACAAGTATCTTGTTATCAAAAGTTGTTATAATACCAATCGGAATAGTATTTTCAGATAGCAATAATCTTCGTTTTAAAATATTTCCAGTTGTATCTGTTATTATCACTTCGCTAAAACCTTCATCTACGGGAAATTCTACATTTCGCCATTGAATACCAATTATTAAAGAAGTATCCCTGTAGACAGTAATTGGATGAGCGCTACCTCCAACAATGGTATCGCCAAGTAAA